>NZ_JBHXJK010000043.1:1198-51848 GCF_042723255.1 Amycolatopsis thailandensis | reverse complement strand
GCTGCGTCGGGCCCCTTCCCCGGGTCGCTGGGGGTGAAGGGCCCCTTCAGCCCGGCTCTAGAGCGCGAGGGCGACCGCGGTCAGCACCGCCCAGCCCAGCATGGCGAACCCGGTGTCCCGCAGCGCGGGGATCAGCGCCCGCCCCTGCGAGCCGCCGCCGACGGCCTTGACCGACTTCAGCAGAAGCGGCGCGGTCAGCAGGCCCAGCAGCGCCCACGGCGTCACGAAGGCGAGCAGCACGCTCACGACGTACGGCACCGCGACCAGCACCAGGTAGAGCCGCCGCGTGCCCTTGTCGCCGAGCCGGGTGGCGAGCGTGCGCTTGCCGGACTCGATGTCGGTCGGGATGTCGCGGAGGTTGTTGGCGGTCAGCACGCCGGTCGAGAACGAGCCGACGGCTACCGCGCAGCCGAGCGCGGTCCAGCTGAGCTGTCCGGCTTGGACGTACACAGTGCCCAGTACGCCGGCCAGCCCGAAGAAGACGAAGACCGCGATCTCGCCGAAACCGTAGTAGCCGTAAGGCTTTTTGCCGCCGGTGTAGAACCAGGCGCCGAGGATGCAGACCGCGCCCATCGCCAGCAGCCACCACAGGCCGCTGATCGCGACGAGCACGAGCCCGAGGACTCCGGCCAGCCCGAGCGACGCCAGAGCGGCCGCCAGGACCGCCTTCGGCTTCGCGACCCCGGAGCCGACCAGGCGCAGCGGGCCGACACGGTTTTCGTCGGTGCCGCGGATGCCGTCGGAATAGTCGTTGGCGTAGTTGACGCCGACGATCAGGGCCAGCGAGACCAGCAGCGCGAGAACCGATCGGGACCACGAGAAGCCGTCGAGCGCGAGCGCGGCACCGACTCCGGCGACCACCGGCGCCACCGCGTTGGGCAGCGTCCGCGGGCGCGCCCCTTCGATCCATTCACCAGCAGTCGCCATGCCGCCATTCTGGCCCTGGCGACTACCGGCCGGTATGCGGGGCTCGTCACCCGCTCGCGGTGCCGAGCCACCGCGAGCAGGCGACGTAGCGAGCTACTTCAGATCGTTGATCGTGTCTTCCAGGGTCCAGGTGAGTGTGCCGCTGTTCGGAACGGCGGTTTCCGGTTCGTCCGCCAGCGCGGGCCCGGCCAAAGCGACCAAGCCCATCGTGACGGCGGTGCAGGCCAATACTGTGCGTGTCCAGCGCGTCATACCTAGACGTAAACCCGCGGGTAATGATCGTGTCAACAATGTCCCAGTAATCGGTGGGGAATTCACGACCTTCGTAGGAGATTCCTGACGGCCGTCCGATCGACCTTTCCAGGGCCCCGCAAGGGGAGTTCTTCGGCGAACTCTACCCGCTTCGGCGCGGCCGCCGCACCGGCCTCTTCGCGGCACGCGGCACGCAGGGAATCAACGTCGCAACCAGCACCGACGACGAGCGCGACGACGGCCTCGCCCCACTCCGGGTCGGGTACTCCGACCACGCACGCGTCCCGGATCCCGGGCTGTGCGGTCAAGATCCGTTCGACGGCCGCGGCGGCCACCTTCACCCCGCCGGTGTTGATCATGTCGTCGACGCGGCCGAGGATCTCCAGCCGCCCATCGGCCGTCCATCGGCCACGGTCGGAAGTGCGGAAGCGGCCGCCCTCGAAGGACTCCGCGGTCAGGTCTGGTCGCAGCCGGTAGCCGTGCGAGAGCACGTCACCCGTGATATGGACCCGCTCGTCTTCGAGTTCGACGTGTACTCCGTCCAGCGGTACGCCTTCGTAGACGCAACCGCTGGCGGTCTCGCTCATGCCGTACGCGGGGACGATCTTCACGCCCGCTTCGGCCGCGCGCTCGCGCAGTCCGGCGGTGGTCGCCGCGGCCCCGATCACGATCGCGTCGAAGGCGCGGGCCGCCGCCAGCCCCGCGCCGCCCGCGTCGAGCAGCCGTCCGAGCTGGGTCGGCACGAGCGCGGTGTAGCGCGGTCCGTCGAGGGCCAGCAGCGGCGCGGCGGCTTCGGCGAAGTCGTCCGGCCGGAAACCGGGGGCGTGCAGCGCGGCGGGCGTCGTCCCGGCCAGGAGCGAGCGGACCAGCACCTGGAGTCCGCCGATGTACTGCGCCGGGGTCGCGAGCAGCCAGTGCCCCGGCCCGCCGAGCCGCGCGTGGGTGGCGTGCGCCGACGCGGCGAGCGCGGCGGACGAGAGCAGGACGCCCTTGGGCTCGCCGGTGGACCCCGAGGTGGCGATGATCACCGCCGTCCCGGGCTCGGCCGGGCGTGTCGGCTCCATCGCGTCCCGCAGCGCCTCGGACGCGTAGGGGAGGACGGCCGGGCCGCCGCCGAGCGCCCCGGCCAGTGCCGCGGTCAGCCCGGTGATCGACTCCGGACTCCCGTCCACCTCCACCGCACGCATCCCGCCACCCTACGTCCGCCCCCGGATCGCGTTTAGCCCGCTAAACGCAGGTCGGGGCCGAGCGCAGTTAGCGGGCTAAACGCGATCCGCCTGGTCAGTAGTAGTAGGGGAAGGCCGACCAGTCGGGGGAGCGCTTCTCCAGGAAGGAGTCGCGACCTTCGACGGCTTCGTCCTGCATGTACGCCAGCCGCGTGGTCTCGCCGGCGAAGAGCTGCTGCCCGACCAGGCCGTCGTCGGTGAGGTTGAACGCGTACTTCAGCATCCGCTGCGCCGTCGGCGACTTGCCGTTGATCGCCCACGCCCAGTCCAGCGCCTCGGCCTCGAGCTCCGCGTGCGGGACGGCGGAGTTGACCGCGCCCATCGCCTGCATCTGCTCGGCCGTGTACTCGCGGCCGAGGAAGAAGATCTCCCGCGCGAACTTCTGCCCGACCTGCTTGGCCAGGTACGCCGAGCCGTAGCCGCCGTCGAAGGAGCCGACGTCGGCGTCGGTCTGCTTGAACCGCGCGTGCTCGGCCGAGGCGAGCGTGAGGTCGCACACCACGTGCAGCGAATGCCCGCCGCCCGCCGCCCACCCCGGGACCACGGCGATCACCACCTTCGGCATGAACCTGATCAGCCGCTGGACCTCGAGAATGTGCAGCCGTCCGGCCCTGGCCGGATCGATCGTGTCGGAGGTCTCCCCGTCCGCGTACTGATACCCGGAGCGTCCGCGAATACGCTGGTCACCACCGGAACAAAACGCCCAGCCGCCGTCCTTCGGCGACGGGCCGTTCCCGGTGAGCAGGACGCAGCCGACGTCCGAGCTCATCCGCGCGTGGTCGAGCGCGCGGTACAGCTCGTCGACGGTGTGCGGACGGAAGGCGTTGCGGACCTCGGGACGGTCGAACGCGACACGCACGACACGTTTGCCCGAACGGCTCTCAGCGGAGCGGTGATAGGTGATGTCGGTGAAGTCGAAACCTTCGATCTCGGTCCACAAGGCGGGGTCGAACAGCTCGGAAACCTGGGCGTCATCCACGTTTGGGAGAATAGGACGTGTGGCCGTGAGTCGTAGAGTGAAACCCGAGGTCTGCCGGTGAATCCTTCCACCGCGCAGGCCAGGGTGATCGTCGACGAACTCGTCCGCAACACCGTCTCGCACGTCGTCCTCTGCCCGGGCTCCCGCAACGCCCCGCTGTCGATCGCGCTCTACGACGCGGCCGCCGCCGGACGGCTCCAGCTGCACGTCCGCATCGACGAACGCGGCGCCGCCTTCCTCGCCCTCGGCATCGCCGCGCGCACCGGCCGCCCCGTCGCCGTGCTGTGCACCTCGGGCACCGCGGCCGCGAACTTCCACCCCGCCGTCCTGGAGGCCGACCGCGCGGGTGTCCCGCTGATCGTGCTGACCGCCGACCGGCCGCCCGAGATGCGGGCCGCCGGCGCGAGCCAGGTCATCGACCAGCACCACCTCTACGGCAACGCCATCCGGTACTTCGACGAGCTCGCCGTCGCCGAACGCCGCGCCGGGCAGAACTCGTACTGGCGCGGCCAGATCTGCCGTGCCTGGAACGCCGCGTACGGCGAGTGGCGCTGCGGGCCGGTGCACCTGAACATCCCGTTCCGCGAGCCGCTCGTCCCCGACATCAACGATGACGGCGAGTGGTACGAGTCACTCGAAGGGCGTCCCGACGGCGCCCGCTGGACCGAGCTCCCCGACTTCGGCGCGCTTCCCTCGTTCGTGGTGCCCTCGGCCCGGCACGGCCTGGTCATCGCGTGCGACACCGGCGTGCAGGCCGCCAGCGAATGGGCCGAGCTGCACGGCTGGCCGGTCGTCTCCGAGACCGGCGGCATCGGGATGGCGGGCGCGACGGCGATCTCGTCCGGCGCGTGGCTGCTCGGCGTCGAGGAGTTCATCTCGCGGCACAAACCCGAACAGGTCCTGTGCATCGGCCGCCCGACGGTGTTCCGGCAGGTCCAGCGGGTCCTGTCCGATCCCGACGTCGAAGTGCTGCTGGTCCGGCCCGATTCGGACTGGCCCGCGCCCGCGCACAACGTCCGCCAGGTCGGCCAGTGGTTCGACGAGCCGACCAAACCGGCCGATCCGGAGTGGCTCGCGGGCTGGCAGCGCGCGGACAAGGCCGCGTCTTCGGCGGTGGCCGAAGCGCTGGCCGCCGAGCCGTGGCCGAGCGGGCTGCGCCTGGCCACCGAGCTGGTCGACGCGGTGCCGGAAGGGTCGCTGCTGGTCGTCGGCTCGTCCAACCCCACCCGCGACGTCGCGCTCGCCGGACGGCTGCGGCCCGACGTCCTGGTGCACCGCAACCGCGGCGTCGCCGGGATCGACGGCATGGTGTCGACCGCGATCGGCGCCGCGACCGTCCACAGGGGACATTCGTACGCCCTGCTCGGCGACCTGACGTTCCTGCACGACGCGAGCGGCTTGCTGACCGGCCCCGCCGAACAGCGCCCCGATCTGACGATCGTGGTGCTCAACGACGACGGCGGCGGCATCTTCTCCCTGCTGGAGCAGGGCGCGCCCGAGCACAACGCCGGTTTCGAGCGGGTTTTCGGGACGCCGCACGGCGCCGACCTCGGCGCCCTGTGCGCCGGTTACCGCGTGCCGCACGTCGTCGCGGAGACGCTCACCGAGTTCCGCGCGGCGCTGAAGCCCGCGCCGGGGCTGCGGGTGGTGGAGGTCCGGGTGGACCGAACGCGCCACCGTGAGCTGCACGCGCGCCTCCGTACGGCGGTTTCCTCCGCCGTACGCGCTGTCTAGCTGATTTGCGTCTCAGTCCAGAAGGTAGGAACCCCTCCTTCGGACGTGTCTGGGCGATGATCGTCTGGATAGTTTCGAGCGCGCTGACAAATCCTGGGAGGATTCGCAATGCGCTTGAAGACTCGCGCCGGCTTCGCCGGATTGACCGCGGGCGTCGTCTCGGTGCTGCTCGTGGGCACCGCGGCCGCCGCGCCCGCGCCCGGCTCGATCGGGATCGGTGACCCGTACTACCCGCACGCCGGGAACGGCGGCTACGACGTCGGCCACTACGACCTGCGGCTGACCTACCAGCCCTCGACCGACCTGCTGTCCGGGTCGACGACGATCCTGCTGACCGCCACACAGGACCTGTCGCGGTTCAACCTCGACTTCGGCCTGAAGGTGTCGAGCGTCCGGGTCAACAACCGGCCCGCGCAGTTCGCGACGTCGACCGACGGCACCGGTGAGCTGAGCGTCACCCCGGCCACTCCGCTCAAGAAGGGCCAGACGGCGACCGTCGTCGTGGCCTACGCGGACACGCCGTCGAAGGTCAAGATCGACGGTTTCACCGCCTGGAAGAAGACCCCGGACGGCGCGCTGGCCGTCGACGAGCCGCAGAGCGCGGCCTGGTGGTTCCCCTCCAACGACCACCCGACCGACCTGGCCACCTACGACATCTCGGTCGAGGTCCCCAACGACGTCGCGGCGCTGTCGAACGGCACGCTCGTGCGCAAGACGGTGCAGCGGCCGGGCTGGACGCGCTGGAACTGGCGCAGCACCAAACCGCAGGCGACGTACCTGACGTCGCTGGAGGTCGGCAAGTTCGAGGTGAACGAGCAGACCACCCCGGACGGCAAGCCGTTCATCACCGCCTACGGCGCCGACCTCGGCGAATCGCTCGGCGCGGCCAAGGCCAGCATCGAGCGGACGCCGGAGATCACCGAATTCCTCGCGTCGAAGTTCGGGCCCTACCCGTTCGAGGCGCAGGGCGGCGTCGCCACCACCGGCATCACCTTCGCGCTGGAGAACCAGACGCGGCCGGTGTACGGCGCCCGGGCGTTCCGGTCCGGCTCCAACACCTCGGTCGTCGCGCACGAGCAGGCGCACCAGTGGTTCGGCGACAGCGTCACGCTCGGCAAGTGGAGTGACATCTGGCTGAACGAGGGCTTCGCCTCCTACGGCGAGTTCCTGTGGTCGGAGGAGACCGGCGAGGGCACCGCCGACGAACTCGCCCAGTACATCTACGACTCGCAGCCGGCCGACGCCGCGTTCTGGCAGGTCCTGCCCGCCGACCCGGGCGCGGACAAGCAGTTCGACGCGGCCGTCTACGACCGCGGCGCGCTCGCGGTGCACGCGTTGCGCAAGGCTGTGGGCGACGACACGTTCTTCCGGATCCTGCAGACCTGGCAGCAGGTGAAGAAGAGCAAGTCGGCGGTGATCCCGGAGTTCATCGCGCTGGCGGAGAAGATCTCGGGCAAGCCGCTGTACGACCTGTTCCAGACCTGGTTGTACACCAAGGGCAAGCCCGCGGTGGGTCCGAACGGCGTGCCGGCCGCGGCTCAGCGGGCCGCTGTGGCCCCGGTCGCACCCAAGTCCTACCCGCAGATCAAGGCGACCCATGAATTCCTCGGCGAGCGACACGCCCACTGACGGGTAGCGCTACGCTCGCGGCGTGACGGCCAAAGCGGAGCGGGTGAGGCGCATCGGGTGGTATGCCGCCCTCGTTGTCGCCTCACTCGTCACCGTGCTCGGTGTCTCGCTGCTGTTCGCCGCCTTCCGCAACGACAGCGCGATCGAAGCGCAGCTCGGCCAGGCGACAGCGCAGGTCGAGTCGGTCGCGTTCGACCGGACGATCATCAACTACGCCACCCCCGACGGCATCATGCACAGCCCGTCCAACGGCGTGCTCTACCCGGCCGGGCTGGCCGCCGGGCAGCTGGTGAACATCGAGTACGACGCCGGCGACCCGGAACTCGCGCGGGTGGCCGGGCGCTCGGCGTCGAACACGCTGCTGCCGCTGGGCAGCATGATCTTCTTCACCTGGCTGATCGCCGGTCCGTTGCTGTGGTGGATCCGGCGGCAGAACGCCAAGTCACGCGTGTCGTCCGTCTGAGCACGCGAGTCGTCCATCCAGTCACGAGTGTCGTCCGTCTGATCACGTGAGCCGTCCGGATCGGTCCGCCGCGCCCGCTGTGCGGAACCGGCGAACTCGCGTGATCAGATGGACGACACGCGTGATCAGACGGACGACACGCGTGATCAGAAGGCGAACTCAGCCGACGGACTCCTGCCACCAGCCCAGCACCTCGTCCGCCACCCCGGGGGCCGCGACCAGGAGCGCGTCGACGGGGAGGGCCGTGCCTTCCCCGTGCCGGTCCAGCACCACGGCCCCGGCCTCGATGGCCAGCGCGACCGAACCGGCGACGTCCCATTCGCGGTAGCTGTGCAGCACCGCCGCGGCCGCGTGCCCCAGCGCGACCTGCGCGATCGCCAAAGCGGCCGAACCGAGTACCCGGACCCCGGCGTGCGCGGCGGCGGCCCGTTCGATGAACTGGCCCATGCCCGGCCAGACACCCTTGCGCGTGAGTTCCGTGCAGACGATCGCCCCGGCGGTCCCGCGACGGTCGGTGAGCGTGATCGGCTTGCCGTTCGCCCGGGCGCCGCGGCCGCGCGCGGCGGCGTAGATCTGGGCGCGGTACGGGTCCGCGACCACGCCCACCACCGGCCCCGACGCGTCGATCAGGGCGAGGCTGTACGCGCACCAGGGGACACCGGCGACGTAGTTCGCGGTGCCGTCGACCGGGTCGACGACCCAGCGGTACTCGGCGACGTCGGCACCGTGGTCGGCGCCGAACTCACCGCCGACGACGGGGATGCCGGGGAACTCGGCGGTCAGCACGCGGCGGGTGTGGCGTTCGAGGATCCGGTCCGTGTCGGTGACCCAATCGAAGGGCGAGTCCCTCGGATCGGGCTGGGCACCACGGCCCGCGGTCGCGGTGATCACGTCGGTCGCGTCGTTGGCCAGCCGCCCGGCCACTTCGAGGGCCCTCGACAACAGCCCGGGCTCGACGGGCTGAGGCGGCCTTGACGACAGGAGGGTCATGCCTGCCTAGTGTGGCCGAAACTGGTTTACGGAACACGACCTTGAGATGACATGTCGTCTGTTCCGTTTTTGTTGGCGTGGGCGTCACAACCGGATGCGAAAGTGATCGTCGTGCGAGTCGCGATAGTCACCGAAAGTTTCCTGCCCCAGGTGAACGGCGTGACCAACTCCGTGCTCCGCGTCGTGGAACACCTCCGCGACCGCGCGCACGACGTGCTGATCATCGCTCCGGGGCCGGGCCCCGGGGAGTACCTCGGCGCCCCGGTCGTGCGCATCCCCGCCCTCGATTTCCCCGGCGTGAACTCCCTCCCGGTCGGAGTGCCGACCCGGACGGTGCTCACCGCGCTGGCCGATTTCGGGCCGGACGTGGTGCACCTGGCGTCCCCGTTCGTGGTCGGCGCCCGCGGGCTCGCCGCGGCGAGACGGCTGCGGGTGCCGTGCGTCGCGGTGTACCAGACCGACATCGCCGGATTCGCCGCCGCGTACGGCTTCGGCATCGCCGCCCGCGCGGCCTGGCGCTGGGTGCGCCGCCTGCACTCGCGGGCCGACCGCACGCTCGCGCCGTCGTCGGATTCGGTGGCACAGCTGAAACTGCACGGGATCCCGCGGGTGCACCGCTGGGCGCGCGGCGTCGACATCGAGCGGTTCTCGCCGGTCCACGCCGATCCCGCGTTGCGCGCCGAGCTGGCGCCGAACGGCGAACTGCTGGTCGGGTTCGTCGGCAGGCTCGCGCCCGAAAAGGAGGTCGAGCGGCTGACCGCGCTGGCCGGGGTCGACGGGATCCGCGTGGTCGTCGTCGGCGACGGGCCGGAGCTGCCGATGCTGCGCGAACGGATCCCGGGCGCGGCGTTCCTCGGCGCTCGGTACGGCGAAGAGCTTTCCGCCGCGTACGCGAGCCTCGACGTCTTCGTCCACACAGGACCGCACGAGACGTTCTGCCAGGCCATTCAGGAGGCGATGGCGTCAGGGCTCCCGGTGCTCGCGCCGGACGCGGGTGGCCCGAAGGACCTGGTGCTGCCCGGTCGTACCGGCTACCTGCTGCCCGCCGATCGGGCCGGGTTCGCGACGGCGCTGGTGGACAAGGTGAACGACCTGCGCGACGAAGCCCTGCGCGCCAGGCTGGGGGAGAAGGCGCGCAAGGTGGTGCTGGGCCGGACCTGGCCCGCGGTCTGCCACGAACTGATCGGTCATTACGAAGCCGTTCAGGGCAAAGTCGCGCGTGCGGCGTAAAAATGCACATCGTCCAGCTGGCCAACTTCTACGGGCCACGCTCGGGCGGTTTGCGGACGGCGCTGCACCACCTTGGCGCCGGCTACGTGGCCAGCGGTCATCAGGTGACCCTCGTGGTGCCGGGTCGGCGCTACGCGGACGAGACGCTGCCCTCGGGCGTCCGCCGGTTTTCCCTTCCGGCACCGCAGATCCCGGGGACGGGCGGCTATCGCGCGGTCGATCCGCACCGGGTTCGCGCGGTGCTGAAACGCCTCGAACCGGACAGACTGGAAGTGTCCGACAGGCTCACGCTGCGCGGTATGGGCGTCTGGGCGCGGCGCAACGGCGTGCCCAGCATGGTGATCTCGCACGAGCGGCTGGACAGGCTGCTGGAGCAGTTCCTGATGCCGGAGCCCATCGCGCGGCGCGTCGCGGACGTCGCGAACCGGCGGATGGCGCGGGGTTACGACACGGTCGTCTGCACGACGGCGTTCGCCCGCGTGGAGTTCGACCGGATCGCCGCGCCGAACGTGCGGCGTGTCCCGCTCGGCGTCGACCTCACGACGTTCGCGCCCGCCCGCCGCGACGACGGCTGGCGGCACACGCTGTCCGGGAACGCGGACGCGCTGCTCGTCCACTGTGGACGCCTGTCGCCGGAGAAGCACGTGGAGCGCAGTGTGGACACCGTCGCCGCGCTGACCGAGGCAGGGCACCGGGTACGGCTGGTGATCGCGGGTGACGGGCCTCGGCGCCGGGCGCTGGAACGGCGGGCGCGCGGCCTCCCGGTGACCTTCCTCGGCTTCCTCGCCGGACGACGCGACGTCGCGCGCCTGCTGGCCAGCGCCGACGTCTCGCTCGCGCCCGGTCCACATGAGACGTTCGGGCTGGCCGCGCTGGAGGCGCTCGCTTCGGGGACGCCGGTGGTGGTCTCGGCGTCGTCGGCGCTGCGGGAGATCGTCCGTCCCGGCTGCGGTGCGGCCGTCGACGATCAGGCCCCGGCGTTCGCGGGCGCCGTCACCGAGCTTTTGAAGAAACCGGAGCTCACTCGGCGTGCGGCGGCGCGGGCGCGAGCGGAGGAATTCGCCTGGCCACGATCGGTCCAGGGAATGCTCTCCGCACTCACTTGATCACCCCAAGATCATTTGTATCTTCTTTGTACAACCGGCATTCATCGTCCCCTCACGCCATCGAGCGAGAGGACGGCACGTGAGGTTCGAAGTACTGGGCACGTTCAGCATCTCTTCGGGTTCGCGGTCGGTCCCGCTGCACGGCCGGATGAGAAGAACCCTCCTCGGCGTGCTGCTGGTCCGGGCGAACACCTTCGTGCCGGTGAACGTGCTCACCGAGGCCCTGTGGGACAGCCGATGGGAGCCGCGGGCGGTGCCGAAGCTGCACTGGCACGTCCACAAGCTGCGCCAAGCCCTGCCCGAAGGCGACCGGCTCGGGTACGACAACGGCGGCTACCGGCTGGAAGTCCACCCCGGCGAACTCGACGTCGAAACCTTCGAGACGCTCGGAAGCCAGGCACTGAAGTCCGCGGACCCCGCGCAGCGCGCGTCCCTCATCCGCCAGGCCCTCACGCACTGGCACGGCGCGCCCTACGACGGCCTGGACGTCCCGATGCTTTCGGACGAGACGATGCGTCTCTCGGAGCACCGCCTTGTCCTGCTCGAAGAGCTCTACCAGGCCGAACTGGCCCTCGGGCGGCACGCGAGCGCGGCCGTCGAACTGGCGGATCTGGTGCGGCGGCATCCGTTGCGGCAGCGTGCCCAGTACCTCCTGATGGACGCTCTTTGGCGAGCCGGCCGCACATCCGACGCGCTGGCGGCGTACCGGCGTGCGCGCCGGTTCTCGGTCGATCAGCTCGGCCTCGAACCGGGGCCGGAACTGCGGTTGCTGGAGCGGAGGATCCTCGCCGGCGAGGTCGCGGGGGCCGGTGCGCACCGTGCCCCGGCGTTGCTTCACCGGACCAGGTGACCCTACGGGGCGTCGCTTTGCTCCCGCTTGGCCGAAGTGTCTCAGCGGAGCCGGGTTAGGGTTCGGGCATGTCCCGAGCGAGTCTTGACAAGGATCCGCACGAAGTCGCCGCCATGTTCGACGACGTCGCGGACGGCTACGACCGCGCGAATTCGTTCATGACCTTCGGCTTCGACCGCCGCTGGCGCACCATCACCGCGCGGGTGCTGGACGCCAAACGCGGCGAGAAGGTGCTGGACCTCGCGGCGGGCACCGGCGTGTCCACCGTCGAGTACGCGCGCAATGGAGCTTGGTGCCTCGCCGCGGACTTCTCGGTCGGCATGCTCAAGGCCGGCAAGCATCGCGGCGTCCCGATGGTGGCCGCCGACGCGTTGAAGCTGCCGTTCGCCGACGACAGCTTCGACGCGGTGACCATCTCGCTCGCGCTGCGGAATTTCGTCGACACCAAGGCCGCGCTCACCGAGATCGCGCGCGTGGTCAAACCGGGCGGCCGCCTGGTCATCTGCGAGGTGTCGACGCCCACATTCCCGCCGATCCGGTTCCTGCACCGCAAGTTCATCCTGCGGCTGCTCACCTGGGTCGGCAGCCGGACCTCGTCGAACCCCGAGGCGTACTCCTACCTGGCCGAATCCATGCTGGCGTGGCCGGACCAGCGGACGCTGGGGGAGATCATCGCGAGCGCCGGGTGGACCGAGGTGGAGTGGCTGAACCTCACGTTCGGCGTCGTCGCCATCCACCGTGCGAAGAAGCCATCCGTAACTCCGCCTTCCTCCCCGCCGCCACCCTCAACGGACGAGCTTCGCTCGACTGTAGATTCGTGAGCATGACCCGTCGCAATGCAGACCACGACGCCGAAGTCATCGTCGTCGGTGCCGGACCGGCCGGCTCCACGGCCGCCACGTACCTCGCCCGCGCGGGCGTCGACGTGCTGCTGCTGGAGAAGACCGAGTTCCCGCGCGAGAAGGTGTGCGGCGACGGCCTGACCCCGCGCGGCGTCAAGCAGCTCATCGACCTGGGGATCGACACCAGCGAGGACGCGGGCTGGGTACACAGCCGCGGCCTGCGGATCCTCACCGGCGAGCTGACGCTGGAACTCGACTGGCCGGATCTGACCAGCTACCCGCCCTACGGCGTCTCGCGGACCCGGCAGGACTTCGACGACCTGCTCGCGAAGACCGCGGTCAAGGCGGGCGCCCGGCTCTACGAGCGCACCACCGTCACCGGCGCGATCACCAGCCCGACCGGCCGCGTGATCGGCGTCGAGGCGAAGGTCGGTCCGGAGAAGACGCCGGTGAGCTACCGCGCGCCGCTGGTCCTGGCCTGCGACGGCGTCTCCGCGCGGCTCGCGCTGAGCGTCGGCATCCAGAAGAACGAGAAGCGCCCGATGGGCGTCGCGGTGCGGCAGTACTACAAGAGCCCGCGCCACGACGACCCGTTCATCGAGGGTCACCTGGAGCTGTGGGACCGTTCGGACCCGCGCGACCCCAAGCTGCTGCCCGGCTACGGCTGGGCGTTCCCGCTGGGCGACGGCACGGTGAACGTCGGCCTCGGCATGCTGTCGACGTCGGCCGCGTTCCGCAGCACCGACTACCGCGCGCTGCTGCGCCAGTGGCTCGACGGGACGCCCGAGGAATGGGGCTACCGCGAGGAGAACGCCATCGGCAAGGTCGGCGGCGCCGGTCTCCCGATGGGCTTCAACCGCACCCCGCACTACCGCGACGGCCTGCTGCTGCTCGGCGACGCGGGCGGCATGGTCAGCCCGTTCAACGGCGAGGGCATCTCGGCCGCGATGGAGTCCGCGCAGCTGGCTTCGGAGTTCGTCGTGCAGGCGCTGGCGCGCCGCGAAGGGCCTTCGCGTGAGCGGGCGCTGGAGGGCTACCCGCGCGCCGTCGGTGAGCTGATGGGCGGCTACTACCGGCTCGGCAACGTGTTCGCGAAGCTGATCGGGAAGCCGAAGGTCATGCACGCCGCGACGAAGTACGGACTGCGGATCAACTCGATCCTTCCGTTGGTCTACAAGGGACTTTCGGGCTGCTACGACGCCAAGGGCGGGGACGGCGTCGACCGCCTGATCGCCGCTCTGGCCCGCGCCACCCCCACCCCGCGCTGACGCCACGCATTTCGTCCTCTGGATGCGGTAGTTCGCGTTTCGAACCACCGCATCCAGAGGACGAAATGCGGTGGGCCAGGGCCCGCGACCGCACGTCTGGACCAGTCACGGGTACTCCGCGCAGTGGTATCGGTCACAGGACAAACGTGGTCAAACGGACTCCCCGAGTCGATCTTCGGAACGACGTCGCAGGTCACCGGTATCGCACGTGGGAAGAAACCGTACTGGCCGTGCGGCCAAGTTAGGGCAGCCTTATAGCACGGGGCCTAGGGACAAGAATGTGAGTCACGTCCTACACTCCCCCCATGCTTTGTGAATCGCTTCACATCCTCGACGGGAGGCTTGTGAACTATTTCACAAGCAAGGGGGCCGTCATGCACGGCCCGTAAGGGTTGCCTAACCCTCGGCGGTGTGACCCAGGTGACTTAGGGTGCCGACCGAGGGAAGCGGTGAACCCCGACTCGAAAACCGCAGCGGCGCGGAAAGGATGGCGAAAACCCCGTGCTGATGTTGCCCGTGCTGGCCCAGGCGGACACCTCGAAGGTGCCCAATCTGGACATGTACCTCCCCTTGGTCCTCCTGTTCGTCCTCGCTCTCGGATTCGCGGTGCTTTCGGTGCTGCTCGGCCCGCTCGTCGGCCCGAGCCGGGCCAACAAGGCGAAGCTCGCGGCCTACGAATGCGGCATCGAACCGTCGCCGCAGCCGGTCGTCGGCGGCGGCCGGATGCCGGTCGCGTACTACATCACCGCGATGCTGTTCATCCTGTTCGACATCGAGATGGTCTTCCTCTACCCGTTCGCGGTCTCCGCGGACGCGCTGGGCATGTTCGGCCTGGTGGAGATCGTGCTGTTCATCGCGACGGTCGGTTTCGCGTACGCCTATGTGTGGCGTCGCGGCGGCCTGGATTGGAACTAGAGAAGCATGGGCCTCGAAGAAAAACTCCCCAACGGCATCCTCCTGGCCAGTCTCGAAGGCCTGGTGAACTGGGCCCGCAAGAACTCGATGTGGCCCGCCACCTTCGGTCTCGCCTGCTGCGCGATCGAGATGATGACCGTCGGCGGTTCCCGTTACGACATCGCGCGTTTCGGCATGGAGCGCTTCAGCGCGACGCCGCGCCAGGCGGATCTGATGATCGTCGCCGGCCGCGTCACGCAGAAGATGGCGCCGGTGCTGCGCCAGATCTACGACCAGATGGCCGAGCCCAAGTGGGTGCTGGCGATGGGCGTCTGCGCCTCGTCCGGCGGGATGTTCAACAACTACGCCGTGGTGCAGGGCGTCGACCACATCGTCCCGGTCGACATGTACCTCCCCGGCTGCCCGCCGCGCCCCGAAATGCTGCTCGACGCGATCCTGAAGCTGCACGCCAAGATCCAGGACGAGCCGATCAACGCCCGCCGGGCCGCGATCCGCGCCGCCAGCGGTGAGCGCACCGAGCTGATCGCCTCCTCGATCAAGTACGCGAAGAAGTGAGCGACGTGCCCGAAGACAACACTCCCGAAGTCCCCGAGACGGGCGGCGAGCAGTCCAGCGCCGAGCGGCCCGAAGGCGGTCTCGAACCGCAGGGTGTCCGTCCGGCCGAGCCGGTCGTCACCGGTAAAGAGCGCCAGGGCATGTTCGGCGTGCACGGCACCGGTGACACCTCCGGTTACGGTGGCGTCCGGCTCCCCGCGTTCAGCCCGCCCCCGGCGGAGCGCCCGTACGGCGGCTGGTTCGACGAATTCGCCGACGAGTTCTACGCGGCCTTGGCGGACAACAAGGTTCCGGCGAGCGCGATCCAGCAGACCACGGTCGACCGCGGCGAGATCACCTTCTACGTCGCCCGCGAGCACCTCGTCGAGATCGCCAGGACCCTGCGCGACGACGCCGGTCTCCGCTTCGAGCTGCTGAGCTCGTTGTCCGGCGTCGACTACGGCGTGGACGTCCCGCAGCGGCTGCACTCGGTCTACCACTTCACGTCGATGACCTACCGCCGCCGGATCCGCATCGAGGTCACCCTCGACATCGAGGACCCGCACGTCCCGTCGCTGGTCGGGCTCTACCCGACCGCCGACTGGCAGGAGCGGGAGACCTGGGACATGTTCGGCATCGTCTACGACGGGCACCCCGCGCTCACCCGCATCCTCATGCCGGACGACTGGGACGGTCACCCCCAGCGCAAGGACTACCCGCTCGGCGGGATCCCGGTCGAATACAAGGGCGCGGAGATCCCGCCGCCGGACCAGCGGAGGTCGTACTCGTGAGCACCGAATTCCAAGAGACGGAAGTCCCCGAAGCCGACTCCCGCGAGACCACCGAAGGCCGCGTCTACACCGTTTCCGGTGGTGACTGGGAAGACCTCATCGAGGACTCCCGCCACGACGAGCGCATGGTCATCAACATGGGCCCGCAGCACCCGTCGACGCACGGCGTGCTCCGGCTCGTGCTGGAGATGGAGGGCGAGACCGTCACCCAGCTCCGCTCGGTCATCGGCTACCTGCACACCGGGATCGAGAAGAACTGCGAGTACCGCACGTGGACCCAGGGCGTCACCTTCGTGACGCGCATGGACTACCTCGCGCCGCTCTCCACGGAACTCTCGTACTGCCTCGGCGTCGAGAAGCTGCTCGGCATCCAGGCCCCGCGCCGCGCCGAGCTGCTGCGCGTGATGCTGCTGGAGATCAACCGCATCGGCTCGCACCTGGTCTACATCGCCACCGGCGGGATGGAACTCGGTGCCACCACGGCGATGACGCTCGGTTTCCGTGAGCGCGAAGAGGTCCTGCACCTGCTGGAGCACCTCACCGGTCTCCGGATGAACCACGCGTTCATCCGCCCCGGCGGTCTCGCGCAGGACATGCCCGCCGACTACCACGAGGCGGTCAGCGCGTTCGTCAAGACGATGGACGAGCGGCTTCCCTTGTACGACAAGCTCTTCACCGGTCAGCCGATCTGGCGCAACCGGCTCAAGGGCGTCGGGTACCTGCCGGTCGACGCGTGCCTCGCGCTCGGTGTCACCGGTCCGGTGCTGCGCAGCGCGGGCCTCCCGTGGGACATGCGCAAGACCGAGCCGTACTCCCGCTACGACGAGTTCGAGTTCGACATCCCGACCTCGACCGACGCGGACTGCTGGGCGCGGTACCTGATCCGCGTCGAGGAGATGCACCAGAGCCTGCGGATCATCAAGCAGTGCCTGAAGAAGCTCGAACCGGGCCCGGTCATGGTCGAGGACAAGAAGGTCGCCTGGCCCGCGCAGCTCTCGATCGGCAGCGACGGCATGGGCAACTCGCTGGAGCACGTCCGCAAGATCATGGGCCAGTCGATGGAATCGCTCATCCACCACTTCAAGCTGGTCACCGAGGGCTTCAAGGTCCCGCCGGGCCAGACCTACACGGCGGTGGAATCGCCGCGCGGTGAGCTCGGGGTGCACCTGGTCTCCGACGGCGGCACCAGGCCGCTGCGGGTCCACGTGCGCGAACCGAGTTTCGTGAACCTGCAGTCGATGCCCGCGATGGCCGAAGGCGGCCTGGTGGCGGACGTGATCGCCGCCATCGCCTCGATCGACCCCGTCATGGGGGGAGTGGACCGTTGAGCACCCAGCCCGGAACGACACCGACACCCGAGCCCGGCTCCAGCTTCGCCGAGCAGACCCACGTCGCCGCCGGCGGTGACGTCGACGTCGTCGCGATCTCGCCCGACCCCGCCCTCGCGGAGGGGATCCTGGAGAACGCGAAGCCCGCGGACATCTTCGACGCCGACACCCACGCCAAGGCGCAGGACCTGATCTCGCGCTACCCGCAGTCCCGGTCGGCGCTGCTGCCGATGCTGCACCTGGTGCAGTCGGTGCAGGGTTACGTGAGCCAGGAAGGCATCGCCTTCTGCGCGAAGAACCTGGACCTGTCCGACGCCGAGGTCAGCGCGGTCGCGACGTTCTACACCATGTACAAGCGCCGCCCGTGCGGCGAGCACCTGGTGAGCGTCTGCACCAACACGCTGTGCGCGGCGATGGGCGGCGACGCGATCTACAAGAAGCTCCAGACGCACCTCGGTTCCGAGGAGAAGCCGCTGGGGCACAACGAGACCGCGGGCACGCCGAACGAGCAGGGCTCGATCACCCTCGAACACGCCGAATGTCTCGCGGCCTGCGACCTCGCCCCGGTCATCCAGGTCAACTACGAGTACTTCGACAACCAGACCGAGGAAAAGGCCGTCGCGCTGGTCGACGCGTTGCAGGCGGGCAAGAAGCCGGCCCCGACGCGCGGCGCGCCGCTGTCGAGCTTCAAGGGCGCCGAGCTGCAGCTCGCCGGGTTCTTCCCGGAGGACGCGCAGCAGTACCGCACGGACGTCGACGGTCCTTCGCAGGCCGTCGAAACCCTGCGGGGCGCGCAGGTCGCGCAGGACCGCGGCTGGACGGCGCCCGCGATGAAGGACGTTCCGCTTCCTGAAGTGGAGAAGAAGTAATGGCTGACCCGATCACCCCGGTCCTCACGAAGCGGTGGCTTTCGCCCAACTCGTGGACGATCCAGTCCTACGAAGCCCTCGAGGGCTACACCGCGATCCGCAAGGCGCTCAAGGCCACTCCCGAGCAGATCGTCCAGCTGGTCAAGGACTCCGGCCTGCGCGGCCGTGGCGGCGCGGGTTTCCCGGCCGGCATCAAGTGGTCCTTCATGCCGCCGAACGAGGACAAGCCGCACTACCTGGTGATCAACGCCGACGAGGGCGAGCCGGGGACCTGCAAGGACATCCCGCTGATGATGGCGGACCCGCATTCGCTGATCGAGGGTTGCGTCATCGCCTCGTACGCGATGCGCTCGCACCACTGCTTCATCTACGTCCGCGGTGAGGCGCTGCACTGCATCCGCCGTCTCAACGCGGCCGTGCGCGAGGCCTACGACGCGGGCTACCTCGGCAAGAACATCCTCGACTCCGGATTCGACCTCGACATCACCGTGCACGCGGGCGCCGGGGCGTACATCTGCGGCGAGGAGACGGCACTGCTGGACTCGTTGGAAGGCCGTCGCGGCCAGCCGCGGCTCAAGCCGCCGTTCCCGGCCGCCGCCGGTCTCTACGCGGCGCCGACCACGGTCAACAACGTCGAGACCATCGCCAGCGCGCCGTACATCATCAACGGCGGTTCGGACTGGTTCCGCCAGATGGGCCGTGAGAAGTCGCCCGGACCGAAGATCTACTCGATCTCCGGCCACGTCGAGAACCCCGGCCAGTACGAATGCCCGCTGGGCACGACACTGCGCGAGCTGCTGGACATGGCGGGCGGCATGAAGGACGGCGTCCCGCTGAAGTTCTGGACGCCGGGTGGTTCGTCCACGCCGATGTTCACCGCCGAGCACCTCGATGTTCCCCTGGACTTCGAAGGCGCGGCGGAAGCCGGGTCGATGCTGGGCACGACGGCCGTTCAGGTCTTCAACGACACCGTTTCCGTGCCGTGGGCCGTGATGAAGTGGACGCAGTTCTACGAGCACGAGTCCTGCGGCAAGTGCACGCCGTGCCGCGAGGGCACGTACTGGCTGGCGCAGATCCTGGAGCGCATGGTGGCGGGCAAGGGCACCGAAGAGGACATCGACACCCTCCTCGACGTCTGCGACAACATCCTCGGCCGCTCGTTCTGCGCGCTCGGCGACGGCGCGGTCTCGCCGATCCAGAGCGGGATCAAGTACTTCCGGGACGAGTTCCTGGCTTTGTGTCACGAAAACAAGCGCGAATTGGTGGGGGCGCAGGCATGACGATCGCACCCGACAAGCCCGGGACGGCCGCGGAGGAGACCCCGGTCCCCGAGGGCCACGTCAAGCTGGTCATCGACGGTGAAGAGGTCATCGCGCCCAAGGGCGAGCTGCTGATCCGCACCGCCGAACGGCTCGGCACGGTCATCCCGCGCTTCTGCGACCACCCGCTGCTCGACCCGGCGGGCGCCTGCCGCCAGTGCCTGGTCGAGGTCGAAATGGGCGGCCGTCCGATGCCGAAGCCGCAGGCCTCGTGCACCATGACGGTCGCCGACGGCATGGTCGTGAAGACCCAGCTGACCTCGGCCGTCGCGGACAAGGCCCAGCAGGGTGTGATGGAGCTGCTGCTCATCAACCACCCGCTGGACTGCCCGATCTGCGACAAGGGCGGCGAGTGCCCGCTGCAGAACCAGGCGCTCGCGCACGGCCGCGCGGAATCCCGCTTCGTCGACACGAAGCGGACGTTCGCGAAGCCGCTGCCGATCTCCTCGCAGGTCCTGCTGGACCGGGAGCGCTGCGTGCTCTGCCAGCGCTGCACCCGGTTCTCCCGCGAGATCGCCGGCGACCCGTTCATCGAGCTCCTCGAACGCGGCGCCCACCAGCAGATCGGCACCGCCGAGACCGCCGACGTGCTGGACCTGGCTTCCCGGACCACTTCGGGTGACCCGTTCCAGTCGTACTTCTCCGGCAACGTCATCCAGATCTGCCCGGTCGGCGCGCTGACGTCGGCCGCGTACCGGTTCCGTTCGCGGCCGTTCGACCTGGTGTCCTCGCCGAGCGTGTGCGAGCACTGCTCGTCCGGCTGCGCCGAGCGGACCGACTTCCGCCGCGGCAAGGTCACCCGGAAGCTCGCGGGCGACGACCCCGAGGTCAACGAAGAGTGGATCTGCGACAAGGGCCGGTTCGCCTTCCGCTACGCCACCGCCGAGGACCGCGTCCGCCGTCCGCTGGTCCGCAACGCCGACGGCGTGCTGGCCGAGGCTTCCTGGACCGACGCGCTGCGCGCGGCCGCCGAGGGGCTGGCCAAGGCACGTGACGGCAAGGGCGCCGCGGTGCTGACTGGCGGCCGCCTGACCGTCGAGGACGCCTACGCGTACTCGAAGTTCGCGCGGATCGCCTTGGGCACCAACGACATCGACTTCCGTGCCCGCCCGCATTCGGCCGAGGAACTGGGCTTCCTCGCGTCGCACGTGGTCGGGACGACGCCGGAAAGCGGCGTCACCTTCCGCGAGATCGAGCGGGCGCGCACGGTGCTGTGCGTCGCGTTCGAGCCGGAGGACGAGGCGCCGATCGTGTTCCTGCGGCTGCGCAAGGCGGCCCGCAAGAACCGCACCCGCGTCGTCCACTTGGGACAGTGGACCACCTCCTCGGTCCGCAAGACCTTCGGTGAGCTGCTGGCCTGCGCGCCGGGTTCCGAGGCCGCCGCGATCGACGGCATCGCGCAGCACGCGCAGGACGTCGACCAGGCGTTGGCCGCCGAAGGCGCCGTGATCCTCGTCGGCGAGCGCGCCGCCGAGGTCCCCGGTCTCTTCTCGGCCCTGCACCGGTTGGTGGAGCGCACCGGCGCCCGGCTCGCGTGGATCCCGCGTCGCGCGGGTGAACGCGGTGCCCTGGCGGCGGGCGCGGCGCCGACGCTGCTGCCCGGTGGCCGCCCGGTCACCGACGCGGCGGCTCGCGCCGAGGTCGAAAAGGCTTGGGGCGTCGAGCTTCCCGCCACGGCGGGCCGTGACACCACCGCGATCCTCAAGGCCGCTTCCGGCAACGACCTCGACGGCCTGCTCATCGGCGGTGTCGACCCGGACGACCTGCCGGACCCGGATCTGGCCCGCCGCGCGCTCGAGAACGCGAAGTTCGTGGTGAGCCTCGAACTGCGGCACGGCGCGGTCACCGAGCACGCGGACGTCGTCCTCCCGATCGCCCCGGCGGTCGAGAAGTCGGGCACCTACCTGAACTGGGAAGGCCGCCGCCGCGAGTTCGCCGTCACCCTCGAAGGCACCGGCGCCCTGCCGGACTGCCGGGTGCTCGACACCCTCGCCGTCGAGATGGACGCCGACCTGTTCACCCAGACCCCGGCCGCCGCGGCCGCCGATCTGGCCAAGCTGCCTGCGCGTGAGATGAAGGACGCTTTCATTGCAGATTTTGCTATGAAGGACGCTTTCATTGCACGCCCGGAGCCCAAGGAAGGCCAGGTTCTCCTCGCCACCTGGCGGCAGCTGATCGACAACGGTTCGCTGCAGGACGACGAGCCGCACCTCAAGGGCACCCAGCGCGAGGTCGTCGCGAAGCTCTCGGCCAAGACCGCCGAAGGCTTGGGCGCCACCGTGAAGGTCTCCACCGAACGCGGTTCCATCACGCTGCCGATCGAGGTCGCGGACCTGCCGGACGGCGTCGTGTGGCTCCCGGGCAATTCCGACGGTTCGGCCGTCCGCGCTTCCCTCGGCGCGGGTCACGGTTCGGCCGTCAACCTCACCGGAGGTGAGAAGTGACTCCGTTGCTCACCCAGATGCCGGACGCCGCCGAGCGGGCGGCGCTGCTGGCGGACGACCCGTTGTGGCTGGTCCTGATCAAGACGGTCGTCATCCTGCTGATCGGCCCGATCCTGACGATCTTCCTGATCGTCTGGGAGCGTAAAGCGGTCGGCCGGATGCAGAACCGTCCCGGCCCGAACCGGGTCGGCCCCGGCGGCTACCTGCAGTCCCTCGCGGACGCGATCAAGCTGCCGTTCAAGGAACAGATCATCCCGGACACCGCCGACCGCAAGGTGTACTTCCTCGCCCCGGTGATCTCCGCGGTGCCGGCGCTGATCGCGCTGGCGGCGATCCCGTTCGGCCCGGTCGTGACGATCTTCGGCGAGCCGACCGTGCTCCAGTTGGTCGACCTGCCGGTCGGCGTGCTGGTGATCCTGGCCTGCTCCTCGATCGGCGTTTACGGCCTCGTGCTGGCCGGCTGGTCCTCCGGTTCGCCGTACCCGCTGCTCGGTGGCCTGCGAAGCGCGGCTCAGGTGATCTCCTACGAGATCGCGATGGGCCTGTCCATCGTCGGCGTCATCCTCTACGCCGGTTCGATGTCGACCTCGCAGATCGTCGAGTCGCAGCAGAGCGGCTGGTACTTCTACCTGCTCCTGCCGAGCTTCGTGATCTACCTGATCTCCATGGTCGGCGAGACCAACCGGGCCCCGTTCGACCTCCCCGAGGCCGAATCCGAGCTGGTCGGCGGTTTCCACACCGAGTACAGCTCGATGAAGTTCGCGATGTTCTTCCTCGCCGAGTACGTCAACATGGTGATCGTTTCGGCGTTCGCGACCACGTTGTTCCTCGGTGGCTGGAAGTTCCCGTTCGTCGGCGCCGACCACGCGCTCAACCAGGGCTGGCTCCCGCTGATCTGGTTCACCGCGAAGCTGTTCATCCTGCTGTTCGGCTTCATCTGGCTGCGCGGCACGCTGCCGCGGCTGCGGTACGACCAGTTCATGCGCCTGGGCTGGAAGGTCCTGGTGCCGGTCAACCTGGTCTGGATCGTCGTGATCGTCACGGTCCGCGCGATCAAGAACTCGGGCGGGCTGTCCACGCCGCAGATCCTCATCGGCGGCGGCGCGCTCATCCTCGTCGTCGTCCTGCTCAGCATGTTGCTGCCGGACAAGAAGGTCCCGGAAGAGGACTACGTCCCGGTGACCGGCGGCGGGTTCCCCGTGCCGCCGCTCGACCTCCAGGTCCCGGAGCACACTCCGCGTCAGAAGGCCCTCGTGAAGGCCGAAGCCCGGGCTGCCAAGCGCAAGCCCGCGGCGGTTTCCAGTGGAAGGGAGGCCGGCGATGGGGATTCTTGATCCCATCAAGGGTTTCGGTGTCACCTTCGGCATGATGTTCAAGAAGGTCGCCACCGAGGAGTACCCGGAGGCGGGCGCCCCCGCGGCCCCGCGCTACCACGGCAGGCACCAGCTCAACCGGCATCCGGACGGGCTGGAGAAATGCGTCGGCTGCGAGCTGTGCGCGTGGGCCTGCCCGGCGGACGCGATCTTCGTCGAAGGCGGCGACAACACCGAAGAGGCGCGTTTCTCGCCCGGTGAGCGGTACGGCGCCGACTACCAGATCAACTACCTGCGCTGCATCGGCTGCGGGTTGTGCGTCGAGGCCTGCCCGACCCGGTCCCTAACGATGATCAACTTCTACGAGCTGGCCGACGACGACCGGCAGCGGTTGATCTACACCAAGGAAGACCTCCTCGCGCCGCTGCTGCCCGGCATGGAGCAGCCGCCGCACCCGATGCGGCTCGGCGAGAACGAGCAGGACTACTACGTCAACGGCCCCGAGCTGGCCCGTAAGCCCACCGGGGCCACCGAAGCGGAGGCCGTCAAGTGATCACGGCTCTCCTCGCCCAGGCGCCGGACGTCTCCGCCGGGATCACCACCGGCGAGACCATCGCGTTCTGGGTGCTCGGCCCGCTCGCGCTGCTCGGCGGGCTCGGCATGATCTTCTCCCGCAACGCCGTGCACTCGGCGCTGTGGCTGGTCCTCACGATGCTGTGCCTCGGCGCGCTGTACATGATCCAGCAGGCGCCGTTCCTCGGCTTCACGCAGATCATCGTCTACACGGGCGCGATCATGATGCTGTTCCTGTTCGTGCTGATGCTGGTCGGCCGGGAGAGCTCGGACTCGGTCGTCGAAGTGCTGCGCGGGCAGCGGGTCATGGCGACCCTGCTCGGCATCGGCGTCGGCGGCCTGCTCGCCGCGGGGCTCGCCCGCGCGCTGGCCAACGTCACCCCGGCGCTGCCGCGCGACCCGGCGAACCTCGACGGCGGCGGCCCCGGCGGGCTGGGACGGCTGATCTTCACCAAGTACCTGTTCCCGTTCGAGCTCACCTCGGCGCTGCTGATCACCGCCGCGCTCGGCGCGATGGTGCTCGCCTTCACGGACAGGCACGCCAAGGGCGGCAAGAAGTCGCAGAAGGAACTCGTCGTCGACCGGTTCACCGGCAAGCACGACCGGCCTTCGCCGCTGCCCGGCCCGGGTGTCTTCGCGACGGCCAACTCGGTCGCCACCCCCGCGCTGCTGCCGGACGGTTCGATCGCCCCGGAGTCGCTCTCGGAGATCATCGAGTCGACTTCGGCCTCGCAGCTGGAAAACGAGCGGAAGCAGGTCGCCGGGTCCGAAGAGGGCCCCGACGCCCACGCTCTGGTCGGCAAGTCTGAAGGGGAGAAGGAATGACCCCGACGTACTACCTGCTCCTGTCCGCGCTGCTGTTCGCCATCGGCGCGGTCGGGGTGCTGGTGCGCCGCAACGCGATCGTCGTGTTCATGTGCATCGAGCTGATGCTGAACGCGGCGAACCTGTCCCTGGTCACGTTCGCCCGGATCAACGGGTCGCTCGACGGTCAGGTGATGGCGTTCTTCGTGATGGTCGTCGCCGCCGCGGAGGTCGTGGTGGGGCTCGCGATCATCATGGCGATCTTCCGCACCCGGCGCTCGGCCTCGGTCGACGACACCAACCTGCTGAAGTACTAGGAGCACCGAGTTGACCGCATCATCGTGGCTGCTGGTGGCCTTCCCGGCTCTCGGCGCCCTTATTCTTTTGCTGGCGGGCAAACGAGCCCGGGGCTGGGGACATCTCCTCGGCAGCGCGACCGTCTCACTGTCCTTCGTGTACGGCCTGATCCTGTTCTTCACGGCCGACACGAAGAGCATCGCGGACGTCAAGCTGTTCTCGTGGATCCCGGTTTCGGCGTTGCAGGTCGACTTCGGGCTCCGGATCGACGCGCTTTCGCTGACGTTCGTGCTGCTGATCACCGGCGTCGGCATGCTGATCCACTTCTACTCGATCGGCTACATGGCCGAGGATCGCGACCGGTCGAGGTTCTTCGCGTACCTCAACCTGTTCGTCGCCTCGATGCTGATCCTGGTGCTGGGCAACAGCTTCGTGACGCTGTACCTCGGCTGGGAGGGCGTGGGTCTCGCCTCGTACCTGCTCATCGGCTGGTACCAGGACCGCCCGTCCGCGGCCACCGCGGCGAAGAAGGCGTTCCTGATGAACCGCGTCGGTGACGTCGGGCTCGCGCTGGTGATCTTCCTGATGTTCAAGTACGTCGGGAGCACCGGTTACGCCGAGGTCTTCGGCGCGATCGACAAGATCCCGACCGGCGCGATCACCTCCATCGCGATCCTGCTGCTGCTGGGCGCCTGCGGTAAGTCCGGTCAGTTCCCGCTGCAGGCCTGGCTCCCGGACGCGATGGAGGGCCCGACCCCGGTCTCGGCCCTCATCCACGCCGCGACGATGGTCACCGCGGGCGTCTACCTGGTCGCCCGCGCGCACGAGATCTTCAACGCCACCCCGGACGGCCGCCTGATCGTCACCCTCGTCGGCACGGTCACGCTGCTGATCGGGTGCATCATCGGTTGCGCGTACGACGACATCAAGAAAGTCCTGGCGTACTCCACGGTCAGCCAGATCGGTTACATGATGCTCGCCGTCGGCCTCGGTCCGATCGCCTACGCGCTCGGCATCATGCACCTGGTGGCGCACGGTTTCTTCAAGGCCGGGCTGTTCCTCGGGGCCGGTTCGGTCATGCACGCCATGAACGACGAGGTCGACATGCGGAAGTTCGGCGGGCTGCGCAAGCACCTGCCGGTCACCTTCTGGACGTTCGCGCTCGGCTACCTGGCGCTGATCGGCATCCCGCCGCTTTCGGGCTTCTTCACCAAGGACGCGATCATCGAGGCGGCGCTGAGCCAGGGCGGCTGGCGCGGCTGGGTGATGGGCGGCGCGGCACTGCTCGGCGCCGGGCTCACCGCGTTCTACATGACGCGCCTGATGGTGATGACCTTCTTCGGCAAGGAACGCTGGAAGGAGATCAAGTCCAGTGACGGCCGAGACTTCCACCCGCACGAAAGCCCCGCGGTGATGAAGTGGCCGATGATCATCCTGGCCGTCGGCTCGATCGGCGCCGGCGCGTTCTTCGCCCTCGGCGACCGGTTCGCCGAATGGCTTTCGCCGGTGGTCGGTCCACTCGAAGAGGGTGGCCACAGTGTCATCCCGCACGCGCTGGTCCCGTTCCTCACCGTGGCGCTGTCCGTGCTCGGCGCGGTGGCGGCGTGGCTCTTCGTCGGCCGCAAGGACGTTCCGGTGGAACGCCCCGAGCGGGTCTCCGCCGTGGTCAAGGCCGCGCGCAACGACCTCTACGGCAACACCCTGAACGAGACGCTGGTCGCCCGCCCGGGCACCTGGCTCGCCCGCGCGCTGGTCTACGTGGACAACCGCGGCGTCGACGGCGCCGTCAACGGGCTCGCCGCCGGGCTCGGCGGTGGATCCGGGCGCCTGCGCCGCCTGCAGACCGGCTTCGTCCGCTCGTACGCACTGTCCATGCTGGGCGGCACATTCCTGCTTCTGGCGGCACTCCTGCTGGTGAGGTTCTCCTGATGACCTGGGTTCTCGCATCCATCCTGCTGCCGCTGCTCGGTGCGGCGGTCGTCGCCGGGATGAAGAAAAACGACCGCCTGGCGACGCTCACCGCGCTCGTGGTGTCGATCCTGACGTTCCTGCTGGTGATCCCGATGTGGGCGAGCTACGCGCCCGCCGGGGACCGGATCCAGCAGAAGACGTCGATGGACTGGATCCCGAACTTCGGCATCCACATCTCGTTCGGCATCGACGGCATCGCGCTGGTGATGATCGCGGTCATCGGCCTGCTGGTGCCGATCGTGGTCGGCGCGCTGGGCCTGACCGACAAGCTCCCGGCCGGGCGCTCGGCGGGCGGGTTCCTCTCGCTGATCCTGGTGCAGGAGGCGCTGACCATCGCGGTGTTCGCCGCGACCGACGTCTTCCTGTTCTACGTGCTGTTCGAGATCATGCTGATCCCGATGTACTTCCTGATCGGCGGCTACGGCGGCGCGAACCGGCAGTACGCGGCGGTCAAGTTCTTCCTGTACTCGTTCCTCGGCGGGCTGATCATGCTGGCCTCGGCGATCGGCGCGTACTCGCTGGCGTCGGACAAGCTCGGCAAGGGCACCTTCGACTGGGCCACGCTGGTCACCGTCGTCCGCGACGCCCCGACAGGCACCCAGATCTGGCTGTTCCTCGGGTTCTTCCTCGCCTTCGCGATCAAGGCCCCTTTGGTGCCGTTCCACACCTGGCTGCCGGACGCCGCGGGCCAGGCGCCCATCGGCGTCGCGGTGCTGCTGGTCGGCGTGCTGGACAAGGTCGGCACGTTCGGGTTCCTGCGCTACTGCCTCCCGATGTTCCCCGAGGCCAGCAAGGAACTCGCGCCGTGGGTGCTGGTGCTCGCCGTCGCGGGTGTCCTCTACGGCTCGATCCTCGCGGCCGGGCAGCGCGACATGAAGCGGTTCATCGCCTACGTGTCGATCGCCCACTTCGGGTTCATCGCGCTCGGCATCTTCAGCTTCAACGAGCAGGCGATGGTCGGCTCGGTGTCGTACATGCTGAACCACAGCCTCGCCACCGGCATGCTGATCGTGGTCGTCGGCCTGATCGTGATGCGCGGCGGGTCCACGCGGATCTCCGACTACGGCGGCATGGCGAAGGTGACCCCGCTGCTCGGCGGGATGCTGCTCATCGCCGGTCTGTCCACGTTGTCCCTGCCCGGCACGAACTCCTTCATCAGTGAGTTCCTGGTGCTGCTGGGGTCCTTTGTGGACTACCCGGTGTACACGATCATCGCGACGGTCGGCATGGTGCTGGCCGCGGCGTACGTGCTCTGGCTCTACCAGCGCGTCATGCAGGGCCCCGTCCGCGGTGACGCCCTGCTCGGCGCCGGTGGCGGCCCCGGCACGGCCATCGCTCCGGAACTCGGGGCCAAGAAGACCATCAAGGACCTCGGCGGCAAGGAGATCGCGATCCTGGCGCCGATGGTCGTGCTGATCATCGCGCTCGGGTTCTATCCGAAGCCGGTGCTCGACACGATCACCCCGTCGGTGCAGGCGACGATGTCGTCCTTGCAGGGAGGCAAGTAACAGTGCTCTTCTTGACTCAGGCGCCACCGGTTCAGGTGCCGTCGATCGACTACTTCGCCGTCACGCCGATCCTGATCATCCTCGGGGCCGCGTGTGTCAGCGTGCTGTTCGAAGCCTTCCTGCCCAAGCACATGCGGTGGCCGTCGCAGGTCTTCCTGTCCCTGGTCGGGATCGGGGCGGCGGGGGTCTTCCTGGTCTGGTACGCCAGTTCGTCGGCGCCGAAGGGCGGTGTCACCACCTTCAGCGGCTCGATCGCCGTCGACCGGCCGTCGCTGTTCCTCTGGGGCACCCTGCTGGCGCTGGCGCTGGGCGCGCTGCTGCTGATCGCGGACCGCTCGGTCGAGCCGGGCGGCGCGTTCGTCGCGCAGGCCGGTATCCGCCCGGGCACCATCCAGGACCGCGCGCAGGTCGGCACCACCGGCATGCAGACCGAGGTCTTCCCGCTGACGCTGTTCGCGCTCGGCGGCATGATGGCGTTCGTCGCGGCCAACGACCTGCTGACCATGTTCATCGCGCTGGAAGTGCTGAGCCTGCCGCTGTACCTGATGTGCGGTCTCGCCCGTCGCCGCCGCCTGCTCTCGCAGGAATCCGCGGTCAAGTACTTTCTGCTCGGCGCGTTCTCCTCGGCGTTCTTCCTCTACGGTCTCGCGCTGCTCTACGGCTACGCGAACTCCGTGAAGCTGTCGGACATCGCCAACGCCGCCGCCGGTTCGGACCGGTCGGACACGCTGCTGTTCGCCGGGCTCGGCCTGCTCGCGGTCGGCCTGCTGTTCAAGGGTTCGGTCGGCCCGTTCCACACCTGGACCCCCGACGTCTACCAGGGCGCGCCGACCCCGGTCACCGCGTTCATGGGCGCCTGCACCAAGGTCGCCGCGTTCGGCGGGATCCTGCGGGTGTTCTCGGTGGCGTTCGAGTCGACCAGCTGGGAATGGCGCGGTGTGCTCTGGGGCGTCGCGATCCTCTCGATGCTGATCGGCGCGGTGCTGGGCCTGACCCAGACCGACGTGAAGCGCATGATCGCCTACTCGTCCATCGCGCACGCCGGATTCCTGCTCATCGGCGCGATCACGATGACCGAGGAAGGCCTGTCCAGCACGCTGTTCTACCTGCTGGCCTACGGCTTCACCACCCTCGCCGCTTTCGGTGTCGTCTCGCTGGTGCGGGACTCGAACGGCGAGGCGACGCACCTGTCCGCGTGGGCCGGGCTCGCGAAACGGTCTCCGGTGCTGGCCGGGGTGTTCACGTTCCTGCTGCTCGCGCTGGCCGGTATCCCGCTGACCAGTGGTTTCGTCGGCAAGTTCGTGGTGTTCTCGGCGGCCCTGTCCGACGGGATGGCGCCGCTGGTCGTCATCGCGTTGATCTTCAGCGCCGTCGCCGCGTTCTTCTACCTGCGGGTCATCGTGCTGATGTACTTCTCCGAGCCGGCGCCCGACGGCCCGACCGTCACCGTGCCCGGGGCGTTCACCACGACGGCGATCACGCTCGGCGTCATCGTCACGCTGGTGCTGGGCCTGATCCCGGCGTTCGCCCTCGACTGGGCGGGCTCCGGCGGTTTCGCCCTCAAGTAGTAACTCTGTTACGAAAGGCCCCCTCGCTGTCGTGAGGGGGCTTTTTCGTGTCAGAGCGACGTCAGGGTGGTGTCAGGCCGGACCTCGATAGTTCCCTCATGACTTCCTCCTCCTGGACCGGGATGCTCCCGGTCGAAGACACCCAGCTGGCCGTGACCGACACCGGCGGCCCCGGCATCCCCGTCGTCTACCTCAACGGCCAGTTCGCGACCCAGGGCTACTGGAAGCGGATCCTCGCCGACCTGGGGACGGACTTCCGCCACATCACCTACGACGAGCGGGCGCGCGGCAAGTCCGGGCGTTCGGCCGACTACTCCTTCGAAGCCGCTGTCCGCGGCGTCGACGCCGTCCTCGCGGCCAGGGGAGTCGAGCGGGCTGTCGTGGTCGGCTGGTCCTACGGCGCGGTCGTCGCGGCGCACTGGGCCGCCCGCAACCCGGAGCGGACCCTGGGCGCCGTCATGGTCGACGGCGCGTTCCCGCACGACTGGCTCGACGACGCCATGGAGGTGCGGATCCGCAAGCTGTTCAAGCGCCTGAACCTGGTCATGCCGCTGCTGCGCCCGACCGGCCTGACGCCGCGCATGTCCGCCGCGCAGCAGGCGGAGAGCAACATCGAACTCGGCAAGCTTTCGCGGGAAGCCGAGCTGGGCCCGGTGCTCGACGGCATCACCGTCCAGACGCGCTACGTCGTCGCTTCGGGAACCTCTCTGGGCAGTCGCGGCGACGAACAGGAACAGATCCGCGTCGGCCTCGACCTGGTGACCGCTCGCAACTCGAACATCAAGGTGAGTGCCAAGGTCGAAAGCAACCACGGCGCGTTGCTGAAGAAGGACTTCCGGTCCATCTCGGCCGCCATCCGCGAAGTCGCCCACGTCGGGGAATGATTTGCCGGGGCGCATCGGGCAGGTTGTCGGTGATGCCGAAACCGAAGCCCACACCCCAGGCGAGGGCGCTCGCCGAAGGACTTCGAGACGCGCGAAGGGCGACCGGACTGGCCGCGACCGAGGTAGCCGACAAACTGGCGTGGTCGCAGTCGACGATCAGCCGGATCGAGACCGGCGTGCGGGCGGCGTCGGCCGAAGAGGCGTCGGCGCTGCTCGCGATCTACCGGGTCACCGGGGAGCGGCGGGACGCGCTGCTCTCACTGTCTCGCGACAGCGGTCCCTGGTGGTTCGGCGACGTGGATCTGCAGAGGAAAACCCTTGCACGGTACAAAAAGGAGGCGGTGAAGATCGTCGAATTCGGAACCGTGCTCTTGCCTGGCCTGGTTCGGACCCCGTCCTACGCGAGGGCTGCCGGCTCTCCTGCGGCGGCGATCGAACCGCAGAAGAGATTCGCCGCCTACATAGATGAAGGGGCACTGCATCGTCAGGTCGGCGGGCCGCGGGTGATGGCGAACCAGCTTCGACATCTCGTCTCGATGGCCGAACGACCCGACGTCGAACTGCGGGTCATCCCCTTCGCGGCCGGAGCGTATCCCGGTGGCGCCTACGTCTTGCTGGAGTTCGGCAGTGCGCCGCCGGTGGTGTACCTGGAACATCGGCGTTCCGGGCTGTTCCTGCACCGCCCGGCCGACGTCGAACCGTATCTTCAGTCCACTGTGGACGCGGTGGCCCTTGATCCCGCGCGGTCGGTGCGCCTGATCGAATCAGTGATCGAGGCTCGCTCGCAGCGCGGCGACTTTTTGCGACAGGAGCACGGGTTCGCCGGGCAGGACGGTGATGTACCGGTTCCGGGGCGAACCGGTCACGTGCATGGCCACGCGGCCGGCGTCGAGGTCCAGATACGTCAGGCCGTCGACGGCCTCGGTGCGTCTGCCTCCGTCAGAGCGCTTGGCCGCGGCGAAGAACCCGACGCCGAAATAGGGCTGCTCGAAGACCTCGTCCAGCCGCCGCGCTTCCCTGCTCCGTGACTCGGGTTCGTCGTAGAGCTCGTTCCCCGCGGCGAGCTTGAAATCGTCCTGCGGCAAGGAAAACGGCGCGAACCGTGCGGGCGGATACTCGGGCAGGTTCATCACGAGCGCCGCCGCGCGATCGGCCGTCCGCACCCCTTTCAGCCACACCCGGCTTCCCTCGCAGATCGCGGTCACCGCCGCGCGCCCGCGCACGGCGACGAGCACGCTGTACTGCTCCGCCTCCGTCCGCACCGTCGCGTAGTACTCGGTGTCCGGCCGGTCGAGTACGTGCAAGACGTCCTCGAAGTCGCTGGTCAGCCGCTTGCCCTCGGTGAACCCGAGCCCGCCGAGCTCCTCGAACGCGGCCCGGTCTTCGCCGTTGCGCGACGACGGCGGGACGTAGCGCAGCCCGCCCGCGAAGATCAGATGCGGATCTCCGCAACCGGCGTGACGGAACGCGGTCAACAAAGTGTGGAGCGTGATCTCGACCGGGCGCGCGAGCACCACGTGTCTCCCTCCCCTGGGACTGTGGTGCTAGCTCTTCTTCTCGCCGATCACCGGCGGCATCGGCTTTTCGGTGTAGCCGCCGAAGGTCTCGTCCGGATCCGGGTTCTGGAGGTACGCCGGAGCCCTCTTCTCCTTGTCCTCCTCGCCCTTCCCGCGACCCGCGCCGGGCGCCATCGGCATCCCGTTCGCGCCGCCACGACCGGCCGCCCCGGCCGTTCCCGCTGTTCCCCGTCCGCCAACGCCTTCACCCGGCATCCCGGCGCCGCTGCGGCCACCCATGCCGGGCTGTCCCGTCGTGCCACCCGGGACTCCGCCTCGGAAGCCGCCTCCGGACACGGCCGGTGCTTTGCCGCCTGTTCCCGGTCCGCCTGGCCCGGTTCCTGGCCCGCCGGTGATCGGTCCTCCGGTCCCCGGACCGAACGGGCCGTAGCCGGGCGGGAAGGTGCCGGGCGGGTTGTAGCTGGTGGGCGGCCTGCCGTTGGGCCCGAAGTCGAGGTTCGCCGCCGGTGGCACGACCGTTGTGGTCTGAGGCGGCGTGTACGAATTCGCGCGGGTCCCGTCGTCGGGCTGTTGGTGCGATCCCGGCTGCTGACCCGGCAGGTGCTGACCCGGCTGAGGGCCTTGACCAGGCTGCGGACCTTGGCCGGGCTGCGGACCGCCGCTTTCGCTGGGACCACCCTGGCCCGGTGTGCCGGTGCCCGGCCCGTTCGGGCCACTCGGCCCGCCCGTGCCCCGGTAAGGCTCGCCGATTCCGGGATCGCGCCTGCCGTCGGAGCCGTCGCCGAACCCCTTCGCCGCCGGCTTCCCGGAACCGCCGTCGTCCAGGGTGACGCTGCCGCCGGGGTCGGTGAGCTGCGCGTACTGGGAGGGCAGTTCGTCCCCGTTGGAGGTGCTGGCCGAGTGGTAGGTCGCGAAGGTGTCGATGTTGTGCTGGCTGTCGTCCTGGTAACTCTTGAGCTTGTCGAAGTAGCCGACAGGCTTGCCCTCCATCAGGTCGATCGCGTCCTGGGCGGTGGGCTCGGGCTGCTGCGGCGGCACCGGCTTGACGGAGTTCTTGGCCGACCCGAACGCGCCCATCTGCGCACTCATCGCCGTCTGGGCCCGTGCCAGATGCATGGCGTCGTCCGCCGCCGCCTCGACGAGCGGCTTCGTCGCGTCCGCAGCCGCGCCGCCGGACATACCTTGCCAACCAGCCAGGCTCTTCTGAGCCAGCGAGGTGAGTCTCTGGGCACGCTCATGGTGCTTGACGGTCAGGTTGTAAGCACGTACCTGTGCCTCGGAGAGCGAACCGGTGCCTTCGCCACCCGTGACCTGCTCATAGATCTGAGCTGCGGTGAGCGGTCCTGCTGGCATTAGTTGCCCCCTCGGATGGTGGCCAAGACCCTGATCGCGCCTTCACGCGCGGCGACGCAGGGATCCTTCTTGCCGACGTTCGCCTCGGATTGAAGTAGGGCGATGCCGATAGTTTGTGTGTCGCTGATTCCCAGCGAAACCGAGCAGTCGCCCTCGGTGCGGCGGTCCGTGACGCCATACGCAGTCACGGGGTAACCGTCAACGGGTTCAAGCGGTTCGACGAGTTTGTAGGCCTTGTCCTTCGCGGCATAGACGCTTGCAGTGCCTCCATCTGGACCGGTACCGAAGACCACGTCGATCCTGGGCCTGAAGGAGGCCACGGTCCATGCGCAAGCCGGTCCCGCCGAGTCATCCCGCGGTTTGGCTTCGGCGCTTGGCCCTAGAAGCTCCTCAGCCTGAGCTTTGGTGAGGATGCTGCAGGGGGTCTGTTTGAACTGTGTCACGTCGATCGACTTTTCGACCTTGGGGACGCCTGGCGGCAGGCCGGTCGAAGCCGAGGGGCCGGGGCTTGACCCATCGCTGCTTGGCGTAGGGGTGCCATTGGTGGTGGGCGTCGAGCACGCGCAGAGAACGAGGGCGGTCGCGCTAAGGATGAGGATATTGCGTCGCATCAGGCGATGCCCTTCGGCTGCTGGTTGATGACCGTTTTGGCCTGCTCGTCTGCGGAGGCATACTTGCCGAGCGCGGCTACGTACTTCGCGGCCATATTGTTGCAGTAGGTGATGCGCTGATTGAGGGCATCCACGAGCGCCTGGCCAGATCGGCGGGTGACAAGCGCGTTGTCTCCGCTCGCGAACTCCTGACCAGGTGGCTCGACCTTCGCGATGAATTCTGCGTCTACGAGATCAGCCCTGTACTCCTTGGCCAAGTCGATCCACTCATCCGCTAATTCGTGAAGGGTCGCCTCGTCGTACTTGAACCCAGCCCCGTCGGCAACGGGCGTGCCGTAGCTGCCGCCGGCCGGTGGGGCTTTGCAGATCGAGCCTGGGGTGAAGCCGGGTGTGTAGACAGGTGGCTGGTCAGGCATGCCCATGCACCCCTGACGCCTCGTACCGATCCCCGCTGAATAGCCGAAGCCACCCCGAAGTCACCGTCGTCATCCGCCCCTCCCGTGGCTACAAGGCGCGTCTCCCCGATGCACCCTGCGTAATCCGACGCCGGGAAGATTACCAGGGTTCCCCGGGTGGCGAACCCGTCTGCATAAAGCCCCGTTCCTCCTTGAATAGAGTCAAGAACTCTGGTGACTATCCGTGAAAACCATTCAGGTGAACTCGTCCAGGGAATCGGTGTTCTACCTGGTAGCTCACACCTGAGATTCGCATACTCTGCGTAATGAAGTTCCGAAGAGTGATTCTCGGCGCAGTGATCGCCAGCCTGTTGGCGGCATGTGCGGATTCCGTGGATACGCCCCCACCGCGACCGCAGTTTCCGAAATGGCATCCGAAACAACAGCGTCCCGCCGACCGTGACGAACAAGTCGTCGACGCGGCGCTGGCCGCATTCGATTTCTGTCGGCTGATCGATCAGGCCGCTTATGACCGCCGGAAAGGCGGCGACAACCGGCCTGTCACACGCGAGCCCGAGGTCAAGGACGGCAAGAAGTGGTGCACGCTCTACCGAGACGGTTACGAAGATCTCGTCTACGTCCACGACGTGGATCCAAGCCACGCGTGGCTCCGGAACGACGGGACCGTCGTCGACCTCGCCGGAGTGAAGGCTTATCAGGTCGAAACTCGTCGTGACGGCGGCGTCAGCGGCTGCGCGATCACGGTACCGGTCAGTTTCCAGCGCGCGGTCAAGTTCGAACTCGGGATGAGCCGGAGCAAGGATTGCGAACTCCTCCGCGACTTCGCCACCGTCGGAGCCGCGAAACTTCCCCGCGACCTCGTGTACCCGCCGGACGGCCAAGACAACGGGAGGGTCGGCGCGTGCGCGAACTGGGTCTCCACCACCAAAGGCGAGAACTGCGATCCGGCGGTCGAGGCCCAAGTGCCCGCGGGTGCCGAGCTGATCCTCGCCGCCGGTGCCGCCGATCCGAACGTCGAATGCGCGGTCTTCCGTGACGCGGTCAAGAAGACTTTCGGACCCGAGTTCGAGCCGATCGCCACGCCGGGCTCCTGCTACTTCGTCGAACGGCGGCATCGGCTGCAGATCGAGGCCGGGGCCACCGCGAACGGCGGCGCGCCGGGGGAGTGGCTCGCGGATCCGAACAAGACCTACAAGGACCACCATCAGACCTCGTTCAGCGGAAACCCCGGCGTCACGTTCCGTTCGACGGACGACCGTGAGTTCTCCCTCTACGTCTCGCCGCTCGGCAACCTTGACTCACCTGGCCATGTCAGGCTGAAGATCGCACCCCAGCAGGAGCGCGGGATCGACGACTGGGATCGCTCCAAGACCGTCTCGGCGGTGGACGTCGCCAGGGCACACGCTGTGATGGAACTCGTGATGGCGACCCACTTTCGGATGGCGAGGTGACGTCCGCGCCGTCGTAAGCTTCCCCCATGTACATCGAGCGGGTCCGGCTGGAGAACATCCGCGGCTTCAGCGGCGCTCGCGCGGTCGACCTCCGGCTGCCCGGCCCCGGCTGGGTGGTGCTCGCCGGGCGCAACGGCTCGGGCAAGACGTCGCTCCTGCGTGCCATCGCGGTCGCGGCGGCGCCGGACGTGGCCTGGGGCCTGCTGTCGGACGCCGGCAGCTGGATCTCGATGGACCAGACGTCGGGGTCGATCGAGCTGTCGGTGATGCGCGAGGAGGGGCCGGCACCGGTCGAGGTCCGCTGGCTCGACTCCGGTCTGCTGCCGATCTCCGGACTGCCGCCGGGCCAGCCGTTCTGCGCGGCGTACGGGCCTTTCCGGCGGCTGGCGGGCGGCAGCGGCGAGGCCGAGTCGTGGATGCGCGGCGCGGGATCGCTCGCGCGGATGGCCAGCCTGTTCCACGAAGACGCCTCGCTCGCCGAGGGCGTCACCTGGCTGATCAATCAGCATCTCCGTGCCCTGGAAGGAAAAGCGGGTGCTCGTGAACTGAAGGACACGGCGCTGGAGATCCTCGGCGACGGCCTTCTGCCCGGTGGCTACCGGATCCGGGACGTCGATTCGGACGGGCTCTGGGTCGAGTATCGCGGCGACAGGTTCCCGTTGCGCGAGATGAGCGACGGCTATCGCACGGTGACCGCGCTCGTGGTCGACCTGCTCAAACAGCTCGACGGCGCGGGCCTCGATCACGAGAGTCCCGGTGTCGTGATCATCGACGAGGTGGACGCGCATCTCCACGTGTCGTGGCAGAAACGCATGGGGCCGTGGTTCAAGGCCCATTTCCCGCGGATCCAGTTCATCGTCACCACGCACAGCCCGTACGTCTGCCAGGCCGCCGACCCCGGCGGGCTCATCCGGCTGTCCGGGCCCGCCGAGCAGGTCCCGCCGCGCGTGGTCTCCGAGGAGCTGTACGAGCGGGTCGTGTTCGGCAGCGGGGACGACGCCGTGCTCTCCGATCTTTTCGGCCTGGACACGCCCTATTCGCCGCAGGCCGTCGAACTGCGGGAACACCTCGCCGAGCTCGAGTTCCAAGTGGCCTCCGGCCGGGCGGACGCGAACGGTGTCCGGGAGTGGGAACGCCTCCGGGGCATGCTGAGCAGTTCGCCGCCGAGCCGGGTGGACGAAGTGGCCAGGCGGTTTGAGGCCGACGATCGGTGATCGGGATCCGCCGGATCGCACTGCCGGGGCGGGTGGTGGCCGATCTCGAAGAGCTGACCGCGCGGATCCCTTCCGGTGACAGCAAAGAAGCACGCCGGCTCTGGCGCGTTTCCCGTGCCGTGCGGCGTTCTTTGCGGGCGGGCCTGGACGTCATGGCCGCCGGCCGCGGCTACTGCATGTACTGCGGCGACGGCCTCGGGTCCACTGTGGACCATTTCGAGCCGATCGCACGGAATCCCGGGCGCGCGTTCGACTGGCTCAACCATCTGCTCGCCTGCGAGTACTGCAACAGCCACCACAAACGCGACCTGTTCCCGGTCGACGACGACGGCGACAGCCTGCTGATCGACCCGACCGCCGAAGACCCGCTGGACCACCTGTTCCTGGTGCTGTCGATCGGGACCTACCGCGCGTTGACCGAAAAGGGCGAGCAGACCATCAAGGTGTGCGGGCTGAATCGCGCGCAACTGGCGCGTGGGCGGGAAACGGCGGTCAACCAGGTGAGCGCGCTCGTCATGGGCTGGTGGACCGCGCGCGAACTGGGCGACGACGCGAAGCGGCGCGCGATGGCCTGGACGCTGCTCGACCAGCCGCACGCCGACGTCCTCCACGCGATGCTCCGGCAGGCGGGGATGCCCGGTGCCCGCGCCGTCTTCCGCGCGGACGACGAGCTCATCGACCTGCTTCTCGCCCCCGAACTCGCCGAAGACCTTCAGCTCTCCGGCGGCGCGGTGTAAGCGGCCAAGGTGGCGTCGGCGCGCGTGCGGGCGGTGTCCGCGTCGGTTCCGTTGGCGACGTCGGCCTCGTACCAGGCCTCGTTGCTCAGGGTCATGAACCGCACGCCCTCTTCGCTGGTCATCCAGGCCATGGCCGCCTCGGGGTCGGCGGCCTCGCCGGATTCGAGGTGCAGCGCGAGCCCGTTCACCATCATGTCCCAGCCGATGCCGACGGCGCCCGGCCCGAACCGGTTCCAATGCTCGTTCGGAACGGCGGTGTGGTCGAGCTCGAACCGCGTGCGCCCGTCGGCTTCGGGGCTCAGCCGGACCTCGATCCAGCTGACGTCACCGCCGTACTCCCAGGTCGCGGCGAAGCTCTTCGGGGGATCACAGCGTTCGATGGTCCCGCCCGCGTTGCCTTCGAGCTGGTACTTGCCGCCGACGCGCAGGTCGCCGCTGACCGGCAGGAACCAGCGCGGGATGCGTTCGGGGTCGGTGCAGGCGTTCCAGAGATCGTCGATGCCGGTGTCGTAGACCTGGCTGACGGTCGCCGTCACCGCCTCGCCGGCTTCGACCACGCGCTTGCCCAGCTTGCGCTGGACGGAGTTGATCTGACTGGTCACGTCGACCATCGGTGCCCTCCTCGGCTCGGCTGTGGCCAAGGTATCAGCGTAGGCTTATATAAGCCAGAAGAGAAAAGGGGTGCCCGGCGCGGCGCCGGACACCCCTTTTCGGAGGGTGGCTTACGGAGTGGGGGAGCAGGCCGTGCGCCCGATGACCACTTCGCCGGTGATGTTCGAGGCCGGGGCGAACTTGATCCGCAGCATGGTCAGCCCGATGCTGCCGTCGCCCGGCAGCGTCTGCTCGTTGAAGACCGCTTCGGCGAGCAGGGTGCCGTTGGACTTGGTGATCGGCTTGACGTAACCGACCGGCACCGGTGACGGCAGGGTGCCGATCCCGGTCGCGCCGCCGTAGGTCCAGCTCGCGTTCGTGTTGTTCTGGGTCGCCGTGCAGCTGACCGAATAGGACCTGATCTTGATCCGCGGGCCGCTCGACGAAACCAGCGCCGACAGCTCGAAGTTCTCCCCCTTGGCCTCCGACTTCGTCGTGGTCACGTCGTTCGCGGGGTCGACGACGGTGGTCGTGCAGGTCGAGGTGCCACCACCGAACGTGATCCCGGTCTTGCTCACGGCCCCGGACGAGTTGGCCGTCGGTCCCTCGACCGCGCAGTCGGCGAGCGACGAGATCGAAATCGGCGTCGCGCTGCCCTTGGTGAAGGCGGCGGAACCGAGCGAGGCCACGCCCGCGGGGTTCGCGGCGGCGGCCGGTGCCACCCCGGCGCCGAGACCGGCCAGCAGCAGCGCGCCGACCAGGCCGGCCCGGCTTGCGATGGTGATGCGCATGGGCTTCCTCCTCACGTGACGGAGAGCGAGCCGGATCGGCCGTTCTTCCTTTGTGATCACTATCTGCGTGTCGGATTCGACCGTTGCGCGCGCGACGGTCGTTTCACTCGACCGTGGATCATGGACACCCGTTGGATATTCAGATTCGTATCCGGATACAGGTCTGTATATTCGAGCGCATGCCGACCTACCGCGTCCTCGTCAACGGCAAGTTCGACCACCCGGACGCCGACACCCGCGCCCGGCTGCTTGCCGAGCTGAGTCACCATCAGGCGATCGGGTTCACCGAGGACGGCCTGCTCACCTACAGCGCGCACCTCGGCGCGTTCACCTACCGCGTCACGCTTCAGGGCGAAGAGGAACGCGACGTGCTCGACGAGGCCGAGCTGAAGGTCATGGAGCTGCTGGACGCGAAGGGCTATCCCTACCGCGACGTCGCGGGGAAGGCGACCTGCATGGACGACATCAAGATCCGTCGCCGCTGAGCCCGGACAGTCAGGAGACCTCCTTCGCCGGTGCGACGAAGGTGTTGCACGCGGAGGTGTCCTTCGCCGCCAGGCCGCGCTTCTGCCACAGCGAGGCGCTCTTCGACGAGCCGTGGGTGTCGCTGTTCTCGAACGTGCTCTGCCTGAGCTGGGTGACCATCCCGGCGCCGATCGAGCCGCGCCCGGCCGCGTTGGCGAGGAACATCGCGCTGAAGCAGTCCGCCTGGAGTTCGAACCGCCTGCTCAGTTCGAGGATCTTCGGCTGATCACCGTCCGCTTCGCCGTAGAGCGCGTGGTACTTGCGGAGGATTCCGGACTGCTCCTGGACGTGGTGCCCGTACTCGTGCCCGAGCAGGAACAGCTGCGAAAGAAGGTCGGGACCGCCGTCCTCCAGTTGCCTCGGCAGCGGAAGGAAGATCGTCGCACCATCCCAGCAGTAGAAGCCCATCGCCTCGTCGGGAGGTGGCGCAGGGCCGCAGGCGGTGTTCTTGACGTCGTGGACGTTGACCGCGACAGGGATCCGCGGCTCGCCGACCTGGGTCAGGATCGGATGCCACGCCCGCTCCAGGCAGGGGATCAGCGCCGAGTGGAACGCCTCCAGCTTCTCCTGCGCGCGATGGAGCTTGGGCAGCTCGCAGGTCACCTTCGGCATCGTCACGCCCGGGGCGACGATCGGGTTGGCCGCCGTCTCGAGCTTGCGGGTCGGTACCTCGGCGTGTGACGTCGTCGGCGTCACGGATGTCACAGCCGTCGAGGACGGCGAGAGCGTCGGCTGCCGGGTCTGGACGGTGTCCGCCTTCGACTGCTTCAAACCGCCCACCACGAGCGCCGCCACGACCAGCATCAACGCCATGAACACGGCGAAGAGGACGACGGTGATCCCCACCGTCGAGCGCTGCTCCCGATAGTCTTCGGCGGGAGGCGCCCACGCCGGTCTGTCGCCGGAATCGTCCGGTCTCTCCATGGTGTTCCCCCAGTTCGTGCCAAGGTGGGCAGGATACGTGGCGGGGGTGTCATGTTCGTCACCGTTTCCCCTGGACAGCAGGTCAACAGGGCTCAGCGGGTAGCCACTACGCTGGAAGCAACCCCGAACGGTGTCAAAGAGAGCGGAGCCGACGTGTCTGTGTCTTCACCTGCCCCAGGTGGTGCCATCGAGGACCTGCGCGCGTCCGTCGGGCTCCAGATCGCCGACGAGCAGCTCTTGCGCACCCTCGCGACCGGTCTCGCCGACGTCGAGACGCTCCTCCGCGACGTCGTCCGCAGTGACGTCAAGGCCGTCGAGGACGCCGCTTCGCACCTGGTCGAGGCGGGGGGCAAACGTTTCCGCCCGCTGTTCACGCTGCTGGCTTCGCAGTTCGGGCCGAAGCAGGGCGACCAGGTGGTCACCGCCGCCGCGGCGGTCGAGCTGGTGCACCTCGCGACGCTGTACCACGACGACGTGATGGACGAGGCGACGATGCGCCGCGGCGCGGAGAGCGTCAACGCCCGCTGGGACAACACCATCGCCATCCTGACCGGCGACTTCCTGTTCGCGCACGCCTCGCGGCTGGTCGCCGACCTCGGCACCGACGCGGCCCGGATCATCGCCGAGACCTTCGGCGAGCTGGTCACCGGCCAGATGCGCGAGACGGTCGGCCCTGGCGAAGGCGACGACGCCGTCGAGCACTACCTCACGGTCATCGCGCAGAAGACCGGTTCGCTGATCGCCACCTCCGGCCGGTTCGGCGGGATGATGTCCGGCGCGCCCGACGACTACATCGACGCGCTCCGCCGCTTCGGCGACATCATCGGGACGGCGTTCCAGATCTCCGACGACGTCATCGACATCGCGTCCGCCTCCGACGAACTCGGCAAGGCCCAGGGCACGGACCTGCGCGAGGGCGTCCGCACTCTTCCGATGCTGTACGCGCTGGCCGACCCGGCCACCGACCCGCGCCTGGTCGAGCTGCTGTCGGGGCCGATCTCCGACGACAAGCTCGTCGCCGAGGCCCTGGACCTGCTGCGCGCCTCGTCCGGACTCGAACGCGCACGCGAAACTCTTTCCGACTACGCTCGTCGGGCGCGTGCCGAGCTCGCGGCGCTGCCCGCGTCGCCCGCCCGGGACGCCTGCGAATCGGTCGCCGACTACCTGGTCGCGCGAACGCATTGACAAAGGGCGGGTTGGATGTCCATTTTCGGACAGGTTTGGCTGTGGAGTCTGCTGGCGTTCGTCGTCGGCGCGCTGCTCACCTGGCTGGTGCTGGTGATCCCGGCGCGCAAGCGCGTCCGTGAGCTGGAAAGTTCGCTGGCCACCGCGCACGCCGAGAAGTCCAGGCTGCCCGCCGGGGTGAGCCTCGGCGCGGGGGCCGCGGCCGTCGCGGGCGGGACCGCGTACCTCACCAAGCCGTCGCACGACGAGCTGGACGAGGAGTTCGCGGCCGCCGAGGAGCCGCGGCCCGCGTACCCCGAGACGCTCACCGAGCAGGAGCCCGCGCCGTCGCAGTGGACTGAACCCGTCGAGGAACAGGCTCCGGAGCCTGTTCGGGATGTGCGTGAGGACTTCGTCGAGGAGACCGCGCCCGAACCCACCGCGACGCAGATCTTCGAGCCCGCGGAGCCGGTGCAGGCCCAGGAGCCTTTGGAGCCGGTCGAGCCGCAGACCTTCGAGCCCGAAGACGAGTACGAGGCCGAGTACGAGGCCGAGTACCGCACCGCGCCTCAGTCGGACCTGGAGCCCGACTCCGACCCGGAAACCGCGGCCGAGCGGACACAGTTCATCCCGGCGGCCCAGCTGGAGCCGGAACCCGAGCCCGAGCCTCAGCCGGAGAACCCGTACGCCGCCGCGGCGACCGAGTACCTCCAGCCCGCGTCGAAGCTGGACGTCGAAGCGGAACCCGAACCCCTGCTCCCGCCCGAGCCGCTGCCGGAGCCTCAGCCGGTCTTGCCAGGCGAGGGCCCGTACCGGTCCCGCCTGGAGATCCAGTTGGACCCGGAAGGCGCCGAGACGCAGCCGGAGCCGGTGTCGCTGTTCAGCCCCGCTTCGCGCGTCGAAACGGAGCAGGCGCCGGTCGAGACCAGCTGGTTCGAGCGGGAAGAAGCGCTGCACGACGACCCGCCCGCGTACGCCTTCGGTTCCGACGAAGAGGCGAAGGCCGGTCTCCTCGAATCGGAGCCCGAGACCCCCGCCGAAGCCACCCAGGTGCTGCCCAAGCGCACACCGCGGGGGGCGGTGCGCGGCGGTTTCGAGCCGCCGCAGCCGATCCAGCCGTCGATGCGGGCGATCGAACGTCGCGAGCCGGAGCTGTCCGGTGGGCAGAGCGGTTCGCTGTTCGAGCCGGCCGTCCAGCCGGGTGACGCGATGCCGGCGCCGGAGCCGCCGCCCGCGCGCCAGGCCGCCGCTCCTGTCTCGGAGTCCGTCCCGCCCGGCCCGTTCGGTCCCGGTTCGGCGATGCCGCGACCGGGTGGTGGCCGTCCCGCCGACGACTTCGCGGTCAAGGCCAGCGTGACGGCTCTGCGGTACTGCACCGAGGAGTCGCCCCAGTTCCCGAAGATGGTCGCGGAGGTCTGGTTCCGCTCCGCCGCCGACGCGGAGCGCGTGGGCTTCAGGCCCCTGGCTTGAGCGCGCGCTGACCTGCCAAAGTGACCGCGGGGTAGTGCCCGCAAGGTCTCCCCAAGGGCGCCCTGCGCCCGACGGAGACTTCACGTCGCGCGCCCTCTTTTGGGCCGGAGGCCCACGGAAACACGATGAAGGGGCGCCCTCCACGCTCACCGTCAGGTGAACGCGGAACGGACGCCCCTTCGGCGTGTTTCCGTCAGCGCGCGACCTACACCACAGTCCAGGTGTCCTTGCCGCGAAGCAGGCCCTGTAGGTCCGGCTTGCGGGTCGCGCGGGCCTCCTCGACCTGGGCACGCGCCTGGTCGTCGTAGGTGGGCCGCTCGACTTGGCGCAGGATGCCGGTCGGCACGTGGTTCAGGTTCTGGTCACCGATCCGCGAAAGCGCGAAGGCGTACGAGGTGTCCTCGATCGCCGGGTCGTGCACGACGAGGTTCTCCTCGCCGATGTTCGCGACCTTCCCGACCTCCAGCCCGGCCCACCCGCTTCGCGTGACGCCGTACTCGCCCTGCGGCCCGAACTTGATCGGCTCGCCGGACTTCAGCGGGATGAGCCGGGTGGCGGCCTCGTCCTTGTCCTTGAGGACGTCGAACGCGCCGTCGTTGAAGATCGGGCAGTTCTGGTAGATCTCCACCAGCGCCGACCCGCGGTGCTTCGCGGCGGCCTCCAGCACCTCGGTCAGGCCCTTGCGGTCCGAGTCGAGCGCGCGGCCGACGAACGACGCCTCGGCGCCGATGGCCAGCGAAAGCGGGTTGAACGGGGTGTCGACCGAGCCCATCGGGGTGGACTTCGTGACCATGCCCGGCCCGGACGTCGGCGAGTACTGGCCCTTGGTGAGGCCGTAGATCCGGTTGTTGAACAGCAGGATCTTGATGTTCACGTTGCGCCGCAACGCGTGGATCAGGTGGTTGCCGCCGATGGACAGCGCGTCGCCGTCACCGGTGACGACCCACACCGACAGGTCCGGCCTCGCTGTCGCGAGCCCGGTCGCGATCGACGGCGCGCGGCCGTGGATCGAGTGCATGCCGTAGGTGTTCAGGTAGTACGGGAACCGGGACGAGCACCCGATGCCCGAGATGAACACGATGTTCTCGCGCTTGAGGCCGAGCGTCGGCAGGAACGACTGCACGGCGTTGAGCACGACGTAGTCCCCGCAGCCGGGACACCAGCGGACCTCCTGGTCCGACTTGTAGTCCTTCGCCTTCTGCGGTTCGGTTTCGGCCGGGACCAGGTCCAGGCCGCCGAGTGTGGGAAGCCCCAGGTCAATCGCGGTCACTTCGCCGCCTCCGTACTGGTGATGATCTCCGTGAACACGCCTTGCAGCTCCTCCGCCTTGAAGGGCAGCCCGGCGACCTTCGTGTACGACTTCACGTCGACGAGGTACTTGGCCCTCAGGAGCATCGACAGCTGGCCGAGGTTCATTTCAGGGACGACGACGGTGTCGTACGAACGGAGTACGTCACCGAGGTTGCCCGGGAACGGGTTGAGATGCCGCAGATGCGCCTGCGCGATCGGCATGCCCTCCTTGCGGACCCGGCGGCACGCGGCGCCGATCGGCCCGTAGGAGGAGCCCCAGCCGAGCGCCAGCACCCGGGCCTTGCCGCCGCTCGGGTCGTCGACGACGAGATCTCCGACGTCGATGCCGTCGATCTTGGCCTGCCGCAGGCGGACCATCTTCTCGTGGTTGTCGGGGTCGTAGGAGATGTGGCCGGTCTTGTCGGCCTTCTCCAGGCCGCCGATGCGGTGCTGGAGCCCGGCCGCGCCTGGCACCGCCCAGGCTCGGGCGAGGGTCTCGGGGTCGCGGACATAGGGCCAGAATTCCCCGGATCCGTCCTCGGCATTCGGCTCGGTGGCGAATTCCACCCGCAGGTCCGGAAGCTGCTCGACGTCCGGGACCAGCCACGGCTCCGAGCCGTTCGCGATCGCGCCGTCCGACAGCAGGAACACGGGGGTGCGGTACTTCAGCGCGATCCGGGTGGCCTCCAGCGCCGCGTCGAAGCAGTCCGCGGGGGACAGCGGCGCGACGATCGGCACCGGGGATTCACCGTTGCGGCCGAACATGGCCTGCAACAGGTCGGCCTGCTCGGTCTTGGTCGGCAGCCCGGTGGACGGGCCGCCGCGCTGGACGTCGACGACGACCAGTGGCAGCTCGGTCATCACCGCGAGGCCGATGGCCTCGGACTTCAGCGCGACACCGGGCCCGGACGTCGAGGTGACGCCCAGCGCACCGCCGTAGGAGGCGCCGAGCGCCGCGCCGATGCCGGCGATCTCGTCCTCGGCCTGGAAGGTCAGGATGCCGTAGTTCTTGTGCTTGGACAGCTCGTGGAGGATGTCCGACGCCGGGGTGATCGGGTACGTGCCCAGCAGGATCTGCAGCCCGGACTGCTGCCCGGCGGCGACCAGCCCGTACGCCAGCGCGGTGTTCCCGGTGATCTGGCGGTACGTGCCCTGGTTCAGCTTCGCGGGCGCGACCTCGTACGTCGTCGCGAACGACTCCGTCGTCTCGCCGTAGTTCCAGCCTGCCCGGAAGGCCAGGATGTTGGCCTCGGCGATGTCGGCCTTCTTCGCGAACTTCTCGCGCAGGAACCGCTCCGTGCCCTCGGTCGGCCGGTGGTACATCCAGGAGAGCAGCCCGAGCGCGAACATGTTCTTCGCGCGTTCGGCGTCCTTTTTGGACAGTCCGGTCTCTTCGAGCGCGCCTCTGGTCAACGTCGACATGGCGACCCGGTGGACTTGATAGGCCGAAAGGGTGTCGTCGTCGAGCGGGTCGTTCTCGAAACCGACCTTGACCAGGTTCCGCTTCGAGAACTCGTCGGTGTTGAGGATGATCGTCCCGCCTGACGGGACATCCGCGAGGTTGGCCTTCAGGGCGGCGGGGTTCATCGCGACCAGGACGTCCGGCCGGTCGCCCGGCGTCAGGATGTCGTAGTCGGCGAAGTGCACCTGGAAGCTCGAGACGCCCGGGATGGTGCCCTGCGGCGCGCGGATTTCCGCGGGAAAGTTCGGCATGGTGGACAGGTCGTTGCCGAAGGCGGCCGCTTCCGAAGTGAACCTGTCGCCCGTCAGCTGCATGCCGTCACCGGAGTCACCGGCGAACCGGATGACCACCCGGTCCAGCTTGGCGACCTCGGTGGGCCTGACGGCCGACAAGGAGCCGTTGCCGTTCGCACTCGTGCTCATAGGACAGGGATTCCCTCTCTCCCGACGTACCTCGTCCCCGGCCGTGCCGGAGATCGGCGTGCCTCGCCCGGCGGTGTCGGCCAGGTCACAGGTGCCATGTTCCGAGGTTAGTCCTCGGCACACTTCCCAGGTTGCCGTAAAAACGGTCTGGACCTACTTCTGGAGTGTCCTGAGCTCGGCGCTGAGCGGGGATTTTCCGGTTTAAGTGTTACCGATGGTAACGGTCAAGGACGCGCCCCGATTGTGAGGCGTATCTCCTTCCAGCGTAGTGAAGTCCGGTCGAGGAACGGTCATCGGCCGGTAATGGCCGCTCGCAGCCTGGTGAGCCGTTCGGCGAACGCGGGCGCGGTGAGCGACGCGATCTGCGGCTCGATCTCGGCGTCGACGGCGGCCGAATGGTCGGTCAGTGAAGCGGTGTGCCGAAGCGTGCGTTTGGTGGCCAGGAGGACGTCGCGCGGCGCCTCGACGGCCGGTTTCGCCAGTTCACGGGCGGCCTCGATCAGGTCCCCCTCGACGAGCCGGAGCGCGAGTCCGCATTCGACAGCGGCTTCGGCGTCGACGATCTCGCCGAAGAGTGTCATCGCCGCGGCCTTCTGCGGTCCGACGAGCCGCTGGATCATCCACGTCATCCCGCCGCCGGGATGGATGCCGAGATCGAGAAATCTGGCCACGAATTTCGCCTTCGTTCCCACGATGCGGACGTCCGCGGCGAGCGCGAGGTTCAATCCGGCGCCGACGGCCGCGCCGCCGACCGCGGCGATCGTCGGCAGGGAACAGTGCGCCACCGAGAGAAACCCGGCATAGATCGCGCGGAGTCCGTCCTCCCGGGCGTCGGCGAGGGTGTCCAGGTCGGCGCCCGCGCAAAAGGCCGGCGGAGCGCCGGTGATGACCAAAGCGTGGACACTTTCGTCGGCTTCGGCGCGTGCGACGGCCTCGACCAGCTGCGCGGACAGGTCGAGGGTCAGGGCGTTGCGGGTCGAGGGGGCGTCGATGGTGAGCACGGCGACGCCGCCGTCGTGGCTGGAGCGGATCTGATCGGTCACGGGCCCGAGGGTGTCACGCTTCCGGCGTCGGCGGGCGTTCCAGCAACCGGGAAAGGACGACGGTGGAGACCGTGCGGTCGACGATCTCCAGTCCGCGCAGCCGCTCCAGCGCGGTCTCCAGGTGATGGATGTCCGACGCGCGCAGGTGGACGATCGCGTCGGCCGCGCCGGACACCGTGTAGGCCGCGACGACCTCCGGCAACGGCTCCAGCCGGGCGCGGATCCGGGCCGGGGTGATGTTGCCGTTGCAGGTCATCTCGACGAACGCCTCGGTGCCCCAGCCCAGCGCCTCGGGGTCCACGACCGCGGTGAACCCGCGCAGGACCCCGGTTTCGAGCAGTCTGTCGACCCGTCGTTTCACCGCGGGCGCCGACAGGCCCACGACTTTGCCGATGTCGGCGTAGCTGGACCTCGCGTTGGCCATCAGGCATGAAACGATTCGCTGGTCGATGGTGTTCACACGCAATGTTTAGCAGGTATGTGCGCAGCGAACAGCGATTGATTGCGGAATTAGGTGAGCCTTACCCTTCGGGTATGCCGGAACTGGAGCAGCAGCCCCGTGTACCCACGACGCGCCGCTACCTCATGTGCCCGCCGCGGTACTTCGCGGTGGACTACGTCATCAACCCGTGGATGGACCCCTCGGTCCCGGTCAGCGTCGAGACCGCCATGGCGCAATGGACCGAACTCCGAGACACCTACCGACGCCTCGGCCACACGGTCGAGGAGATCGACGCCCAGCCCGGCCTGCCCGACATGGTGTTCGCGGCGAACTCCGGCACCGTCGTCGACGGCCGCGTCCTCGGCTCGCGGTTCCGCGCCCCGCAGCGCACCGCCGAGGCCGAGCACTTCCGCCGCTGGTTCGTCGAGCACGGCTACCGCGACATCACCATGCCCGAGAAGATCAACGAGGCCGAAGGCGACTTCGCCTGGACCGGCAAGATCCTGCTCGCCGGCACCGGTTTCCGGACCGACCCGGCCGCGCACGCCGAGGCTCAGGAGGTCCTCGGTGTCCCGGTCGTCTCGCTGCGGCTGATCGACCCGAGCTACTACCACCTCGACACCGCGCTGTTCGTGCTCGCCGAGGCCACCGACACCACGTCCGCGCAGATCGCCTACTACCCGGAGGCCTTCTCCGCCGGGTCGCGGAAGGTGCTGGAGCGGATGTTCCCCGACGCGGTAATCGCGGACCGGGCCGACGCCGAGTGCTTTGGGCTGAACGGGGTGTCCGACGGCCGCAACGTCGTCCTGCCGGTCGAGGCGACGGGGTTGGCGGCGCGGCTGACCGACCGCGGCTACGAAGTCGTCTTCGTGGACATTTCCGAGCTCAGGAAGGCCGGCGGCGGTCCGAAGTGCTGCACCCTGGAGATCCGCAAGTAATCCGTTCGTGGACACCTTGCGGGATCATGTAACTACTCCATTCGCCAACTCGATTAATCGGGAAACACAGTCGGTCCCGAATGAGGCGCGGATGGTGATCCTGGCGATTGGCGGCGTGGGCAGGCCCGTGCGCGCGCTCGATCCAGGCGAAAACGAGACATGGGTGACGGTCGACCAGTTCGAGCGCGTGCTCGACACGGTGGCCGGACGGGACGATGTCGGGCTCACCTTCGACGACGGCAACGTCTCCGACGTCGAGATCGCGCTCCCCAGACTGGTGGAGCGCGATCTCACGGCGGAGTTCTTCCCGCTGGCGGGCCGGATCGGCCAGCGGGGCTTCGTCGACGCCGACGACCTCCGGAGCTTGAGCGACGCGGGCATGTCGATCGGCTCGCACGGCTGGGAGCACCGCGACTGGCGGCGGCTCGACGGCAGGCACGCCCGCCGCGAACTCGAAGTCGCGCCGAAGCTGCTCGCCGACCTGAGCGGGAAACCCGTAAGCGCGTTCGCGCCGCCGTTCGGCGCCTACGACCGGCGCGTGCTCAGCAGGCTCCGGCGTTCAGGCGCGACCCGGGTGTACACGAACGAAGGCGGCGCGGTGCCGCGCGACAGCTGGCTGCGGCCGCGGACCGAGGTCCGGCACGACGTCGACCAGGAGTGGATCGACAGCGTGCTCGGTGAGCGGGACGGCCTGTACCGCCGAGCGGGACGGATGATGGCGCGAGTCGCCAGGCTTGCCCGCTTTTGACCGGATTTCTTCGCATGGTTGGAAAACAACCCCCCGCCGGGTCTTGAGTCGACCCGTGCCCGGCTGCATCCTGAGCACCCTCGGTAAAGAAGCCTTATTAACTAAGGGGTGCACGGTATGCGGAAGTTGCTCCTGTTCTCGGCGATGGTGGTGGCCGCAGGACTGGCCCCCGCGGCGGCGGCCTCGGCGGCCCCTTCGACACAGGCGGGGCCGACCGCGCAGCAACTGCTGGCCAAGACCACGAGTTGTAACCAGATTTCGAACGGCAAGTACAAGACCGACGACGAAACCGGCCGGACCATCGCGTTCTGCGACGCGGGAAACGCCGTGTTCTGGAAGGCCGACATGGACGTCGACTGTGACGGGCAGCCGACCCCGCGGTGCAACAAGAACACCGACCCGTGGTTCCAGGACGGCACCGCGTACCCGCGCTCCGACGGCAAGGCGCTGATCGCCGACCAGACGCCCTACATCGTCGTGCCGAGCATCAGCAGCACGTGGAACTTCGAAAAGTCCGGGCTCAAGGGCGCCGGCTCGTGCGCGGTGATCTACAACAACAAGGTGCTCTACACGGTCATCGGTGACACCGGGCCGAAGGACATCATCGGCGAGGCGTCCTACGCGACCGCGAAGTCGCTGGGCATCAACCCGGACCCGGCGAACGGCGGCGTCGACTCCGGGGTCACCTACATCTGCTTCAAGAACTCGAAGGTGTCGCCGATCGAGGACCACGGGAAGGCGACCTCGGTGGGTGAGGGTCTGGCCGCGAAGTGGGTCGGGTAAGGGGGCCGGGTGAAGGTGGGGCGTGGGTCGGGTTGGTCGTGAGTGGTAAGTGACGTTTGGAGAGACTCCGGGCCACCCCCGCGAGCGCGCCGGACGCCCCCCGCGCCCCCCACCCCCCCCCCCCCCGGGCCCCCCGCGCCGCCG
>NZ_JBHXJK010000043.1:0-1188 GCF_042723255.1 Amycolatopsis thailandensis | reverse complement strand
GTGACGTTCTAACGTCACTTACCACTCACGACCACCTGTACCGACCACTCACCTTCACCCTCCGCACCTCCGGCACGTCCCCGCTCGCGCACCTGTCGGGTCCCAGCCCTCGCGGACCAGGATGGTCCGAACCTCGGTGGCGACGAGGCACGGCGAGTCTCGGACGTCCTGCCAGCCGTAGACGAGTCGTGCTCGCCCTGCCAGCTCTGCGGCGTTGTCGCGGCGACGGTCTCGGAAGGCGACGCCGGGCGTGGCATGGGTCGCGCGGCCGTCCAGCCGGACCGTCACCGCGGCGCCCTGTGCGTCGTAGGTGACGTCCTCCCAAAGTTTCTTGCCGTCCACCTCGATGGGTGTCTGCCGACTTCCGCGCGGTAGGCCGTGCCCGTCCTCGACGTCCTCTTTGTAGGCCACTTCGAGCGCCGACATGAGTCCACCGCCGACGAGCGCGAGGCCGTATCGGATGGCGGGCCGATAGCGGAACGGTGGCCGGACGAGTACGCACGCTTGCATGGTCGCGACCGAGACCCTGGTCCGGCCGAGCAGATCGACGATGACGTTCGTCGCCTGCCGCGGTGTCCGCTGCGCGGTGGCGAGGTCGAGAATCGTGTCCGTGATCCTGGTCCGCGGTGGATTCGTTCCGGCGGCGATATGAGGCAGTGCACGGGATCTGTGCACTATGACCACAGGTGTCTGCGAGATGGCCGAGAAAGTGTAAGGGACTGTGATTTCCACAGGTCCCTCGATGATCGGGAGAATTTTCCATTCTTCCGCGGCCGTGCGATGGCTCAAGACGGCGTGACCGCTCCCGTAGAGCAGTGCGGCGTGGATCTTCGCCGAACGCGACAACTCACCGGTGAACGTCGAGTAAACGCGCGGGAGAACTCGCTGCCAGCGGCCGCCTGAGAGATTTGCCCTGATGTCCGACATGGTGTGGCCGTAGGCGCGTAGTTGGTTTCTCGAAACGATTCCCTGTTGTTCACGCAGAAGGACTGGCCAGCTCGGGCGTTGTTCGGCCGGGATCGACTCCTCGGACCAGCGTTTGTGGGTGGGCACCCTTCGACGATCGCCGCTGAACCGCCACTGTGGAGAGCTAGGAGCGAATCTGTGGATAACAGAGCTGAGAGGAGGGGTGGCTGTGGATAACTCGGTCGGGGTGGTCGTGAGTGGTAAGTGACGTTCTAACGTCAC
>NZ_JBHXJK010000042.1:0-67933 GCF_042723255.1 Amycolatopsis thailandensis | reverse complement strand
ACGGACGACACGCGGTCGGACTCACCTGTCTCCGAGTGTCGTCCGTCCAATCACGCGTGTCGTCCGTCTGATCACGGGTGCCGTCCCATCGGTCACGCGAAACCGCTCGACCGTAGGTACTTGGGACACGCCGAATCGCCATTCACGAGGGCGGCAGCGCGCGCCGCAGCAACTCCGCCAGATGCACGGCCCGCCGCCCGTCGAGCTGCTCGATCTGCGTCCGGCAGCTGAAGCCGTCCGCGACCACTTCGGTGCCGTCGGCCGCGGCGCGGATCGCGGGCAGCATGCGGTCTTCGGCGCAGGCGACGGAGACCTCGTAGTGCCCGCGTTCGAAGCCGAAGTTTCCCGCCAATCCACAGCAACCGGAATCCATTGTGGAATTGTGGACACCCGCGGCGCGCATCGCGGCCTCGTCGGCGTCGAAGCCGAGCACGGCGTGCTGGTGACAGTGCACCTGACTCAGCGTTTCGACGTCCAGCGACCGGAATTCCAGCGGCGAGTCCTCGACGAGTTCGGCGAAGGTGCGGGTGCGCTCGGCGAGTAGTTCGGCCACCGGGTCACCGGGCAAGAGGGCCGCCAGGTCACCGCGGAACAGCGCCGTGCAACTCGGCTCCAGCCCGGCCACCTGATATCCCGCTCGCAAGTACGGTTCGAGGACGGAAAGCGTGCGGCGCAACACGTTCTTCGCCACCTCCAGCTGTCCGGTGGACACCCAGGTGAGGCCGCAGCACACGCCTCGATCGGGCAGGACGACGTCGTAGCCCGCCGCGGTGAGCACCTCGGCCGCGGCGTCGAGGACGTCCGGGGTGAGGTAGTTGTTGAACGAGTCCGGCCACAGCACCACCCGCCGCGGGCCGGTCGCCCAGCGTTTGAGATCCGCGCGGCGCCGCGTGAACGGCGTCGGAGCGAACGTCGGCAGGTCTCGTTCCGGCGCGATCCCGCCGAACTTCTTCAGCAGACCGGAGAACCGGCGCGACATCGTGTTCGCCGGCCGTGGCGCCAGCGAGGCCACGCGCAGCCACACCGGGAGCCAGCCCATCGAGTAGTGCGACGCCGGGCGCAGCCGCCCCTTGTGGTGCTGGTGCAGGAATTCCGCCTTGTAGGTCGCCATGTCGACGTCGACCGGGCAGTCGGACAGGCAGCCTTTGCACGACAGGCAGAGATCCAGCGCTTCGGCGACCTCTTCCGAACGCCAGCCGTCGGTGATCAGTTCGCCGTTCACCATCTCGGCGAGCAGATGAGCGCGACCACGCGTCGAGTGCTTCTCGTCGCGCGTGGCGCGGTAGCTCGGGCACATCACGCCCGCGCTGGTGGTGTCGCGGCATTTCCCGACCCCGACGCAACGCCGCATCGCCTGTCCGAAGCTCCCCTGATCCTCCGGGTACGCGAGCGCGGTGACGTCTTCGAGCTCGATCGGCGCGCGGCGCACCCGGAGATCGGCGTCGACCGGCCGCGGATTCACCAGGATGCCGGGGTTCATCTTGCCCGCCGGATCGAAGATCCCCTTGAATCGCGCGAAAAGCGCGATCATCTCGGGGCTGTACATCCGGGAGAGCAGTTCCGAGCGGGCCTGGCCGTCGCCGTGTTCTCCGGACAGCGAGCCGCCGTGCGCGGCGACCAGGTCGGCCGCCTCTTCGAGGAACGAACGGAACCCGGCGATCCCCTGCGGGGAAAGCAGATCGAAGTCCAGCCGCAGATGCAGGCAGCCTTCGCCGTAATGGCCGTACACCACGCTTTTGCGGCCGTGCTCGCGCATGAGCTGCTTGAACTCCCGCAGGTAGGCGCCCAAACGCGCGGGCGGGACGGCCGCGTCCTCCCAGCCTGGCCAGGCTTCCTCTCCCCCGGCCAGCCGGGTCGCGAGACCGGCGCCTTCCTCCCGGATCCGCCACAGCCGCTTCTGCGCGGCCGCGTCGTCGAGCAGCGCGGATCCGGTCAGCGCGCCGCGCAGGCCTTCGATCAGGCCGCGTGCCCGGTCAGGATCTTCCATCTCGACGAACAGCCAGGCACCGCCCGGCGGGAGCCCCTCGGCGCGGCCCGGCTCCAGCAGCGCGACGAGGTCCGCGTCGACCCCCTCGACGGTCAGCGGCGACCACGGCAGGATCGCCGGGACGGCGTCGGCCGCGGCGATGTCGGACTCGAACCCGAGCACCGCGAGCACCTTGCGTTTCGGCACCTCGGCCAGCGAAACCGTCGCCCCCAGCACGGTGACGCAGGTGCCCTCGCTGCCGACCAGGGCCTTGGCGACGTCGAAACCGTTCTCCGGCAACAGGTGTTCCAGGCCGTACCCGGACACGCGCCTGCTGAAGGAGGACAGTTCGGTCCGCAGCAACGCCAGGTTGTCCCGCACGAGCGCGCGGAGTTCGGAGAAGACGCGCCCTTCGGTGCCGGGCCTGGCCGCCCGTGCGTCCACTTCGGACGGTGAGGCGGGACCGACGGTCAGCCGGGTGCCGTCGTAGAGCAGCACGTCCAGCTCGCGGACGACGTCGACGGTGCGGCCGTAGGCGACCGAATGCGATCCGCAGGCGTTGTTGCCGATCATCCCGCCGATCGTGCAGCGCGAATGCGTCGACGGATCGGGACCGAACCGGAGGCCGTGCGGCGCGGCGAGCGCCTGGAGATGGTCGAGGACGGTTCCGGGCTCGACCCTGGCCGTCCGCGCTTCGGGATCGAGGCCGAGGACGCCGCCGAGATGCCGTGACGTGTCGATCACGACGCCGGGGCCGCACGAGTTGCCCGCGACGCTGGTGCCGCCGCCGCGGGCGATCACCGGCAGCCCGGCCTCGCGGCAGGCGGCGACGGCCGCGATGACCTCGTCGACGCTCCGCGGCAGCACCACGCCCTTCGGCACGTGCCGGTAGTTGGAGGCATCGGTCGTGTACAGCGCCAGTGTCGCGGCGTCCGCCAGGATCTCCACGGAGTCCATTCAAGACAACCGGGGGCCCGGACGCACAGCCGGACCCTCTCCAGCCGGGTATGTCCGAAAGCCGCTCCGGTATGCGATCGTGAGCGCGTGACGCCGAGACGGCACGTCGCCGAAGACCTCGCCGCCGAGCACAACGCGGTGCTCGGCGGGCTTCTTCGCGAGCGCGAAGAGCTGCTCGCGACCCTCGACAGGGTGGCGGCGCTCAACGGCACGGCGCGGCTGATCCGCGAGTCGATCGGCACGCATTCCGGCTTCGTCGCCGAGCTGACCGCGCCCGAACAGGCGGTGATCCGCTGGCTGTCGGGCCTGCGCACGGACGCGCTGCAGGACCTCGCCGTGCCGGTCGGCCAGGGCATCGGCGGCCGGGTGCTCGCGCTGGGCAGGCCGGTCCGGGTCAACGACTACGTCAGCTCGCCGAGCATCACCCACCAGTTCGACGCACAGGTCCGCGGCGAGGGCCTCGCCGCGATGATCGCCGTCCCGATCTTCAACGGGACCAAGACCGTCGCCGTCGCGTACGCCGCCATGCGCGAGCCCCGCGACTTCGGCGACGACGCGGTCCAGTCCCTCGAAGACATCGCCGGGGAGGCCGGCCGGGCGCTGAAACTGGCCTCGGTCGCCGAGTCCGACCGTGAGACGGCCCTGTCCGCCGAACGGCTCCGGATGCAGAGCGCGCTGCACGATTCGGTCGGCGCGCTGCTGTTCTCCATCGGCGTCCAGGTCCGGAACCTGCACGAGGACATCAGCGACAACCCAGCGCTCGAATCACGGCTGCGGCGGCTCGAAGGCGACGTTTCGGCGGCGTCGCGAGCGCTGCGCGAGTCGCTGCTCGCGCTGTCGGAGTCGAGTCCGGAACGCGCGCTGCCGGTGGAACTGGCCGAGCACTGCCGCTCGTTCCAGGCCCGCTGCGGTGTCCCGGCGCGGTTCGTCCAGCTCGCGCCGGTGCCGCGACTGGACGCCGAACGGACCGGCCTGCTGGTGGCCGCCGTCCGGGAGGGCCTGCTCAACGTCGAGAAACACGCCGGCGCGCTGTCCGTCGTGGTCAGCCTGCTGCCCAGCGACGACGGCGTGCAGGTGGTCGTCGCCGACGACGGGACCGGTCATCGCGCCGAAGAAGCCGACGAACCCGGCACCGGGATGGGGCTGCGCGCGCTGGCCGAGCGCGCCGCGCGGCTGGGCGGCCGGGTCAGCCTGGTCCGCGACGAGGACGACGGCTGCACGCTGCGCGCTTGGGTGCCGGAACCGTGCCGCCGCCGGTGACCGTGCTCGTCGTGGACGACCATCCGGTGGTCCGCGACGGGGTGAGCCTGCTGCTGCGCTACGACCCGGCGATGACCGTGGTCGGCTCGGCCGAGACCGGCCGGTCCGCGATCCGGCGGGCGGGTGAGCTGGAACCGGCGTTGATCCTGCTGGACCTGCGGCTGCCGGACATGCTCGCGCCCGAGGTCATCGCCGAACTCCGCCGGGTGCACCCGGCCGGGCGGATCGTGGTGTTCACCGCGCACGGCGACCATCAGGGAGTACGGGCCGCGCTGGACTCCGGGGCGCACGGCTGCCTGCTCAAGGACGTCGCCGGGACGGATCTGGTGGCGGCGTTGCGGCAGGTGCTCAAGGGTGAGCGTGTCGTCGACCCGCGTATCTTCCCCGACGACGGTCAGCGGTCCGACGCGCTGGCCCGCAGTGGCCTGACGCGGCGCGAGTACGAGGTTTTACGACTCGCGTCGCAGGGACAGACGAATCCGGAGATCGCGGAGTCGACCGGGCTGGCGCGGAACACGGTGAAGACCTACTTGCAGTCCGCGCTGCACAAACTCGGCGCGCGGAACCGGGTCGAAGCCATCGGCAAAGCGTCCGAAGCCGGCCTCCTCTAGCCCCACCCTCCCGCGTTTCGTCCTCTGAATGCGGTAATTCGGCGGCGAACTACTGATCCACGTCGCCGCGCGGGACGTCGAACAGCTCCACGCATTCCTGGTGGATCGTTTGTCGAAGCGCAAAGAGATCGTCGGGCTCCGGAGTTCGATCATTTTCCGGCATCTGCGCAAGACCGAGCTGGAACCGCTTTCGCGCCGAATACCAGGGGACAGCCCCTAAGTGGGTACCCGGGAATACGCGACTCGCCACCCCTAAGTCCGCCCGAAATCCACGACTTCGCACCGGAGAAGACGGAAACTGTCGGGGTTGTGGGTTTCACTGTCAACAGCGGAACAGAAAGGAGGCACGCCATGGACGTTCGGACAGAGCTGAACCATCGTGAGCGGGCCACCCTGAGAGCCGTGGCCGAGGGCCACGCCGAGATCAGCTGCAGCTGCGAGCCGGACCTGTTCGTCGACGGCCTCGCCTGCTGCGACCAGCACACCGCGCATCGCCTCGCCCACCTGGGCCTGGTGGCGCCCGCCAGGGGTGGCCGGTGGGGCGAGCGCGTTCCCGCCCTGCTCACCGAGGCCGGGTCGATGGCGCTGGGCGGCCTCGCGAGCCCTGGGGTGGCCGCTTAAACAAGTTGCCCGGGCGCTCTCCGAGGGGCCACGCTTCACGGATGCGTGTCTTTCTGGAGACCGAGCGGCTCCTGCTGCGGCAGTTCACCGGCGCCGACGTCGACGACCTGTTCGCGCTCTACGACGACCCCGAGGTCATGCGATATCTCAACGGGGGCGAACCCGCCGATCGGGCGGAGATCGAAAACCGTGACCTTCCCGCCTTTCTCGATTACTACGAGCGTTTCCCCGGTTACGGGTTCTGGGCGGCGATCGAGAAATCCGGCGGAGTATTTCTGGGGTGGTTCCATTTCCGTCCGTTGCGTGGTCATCACACGGACGATCCCGAACTGGGGTACCGGCTGAACCGGTCGTCCTGGGGCAAGGGGTATGCGACCGAAGGATCACTCGCGCTGCTGGAGAAGGGGTTCACCGAATTCGGGGCGACGCGGATCTGGGCGGCGACCATGGCGGTGAACCGGGGCTCCCGGCGGGTGATGGAGAAGATCGGGATGCGGCACGTCCGGACCTTCCACGAGCACTTCGACGACCCGATCCCCGGCACCGAGGAGGGCGAGGTCGAGTACGCCATCACCCTGGACGAGTGGCGCGCCCGCCCCCGCCCGTGATCAGACCCGTGACTCGCGTGATCAGACTCGTGACTCGCGTGCTTGAAGCCGTGACTCACGTACTCAGAGGCGGAACTCGTGTGATCGCCGTCTGAGCACGCGAGTCACGGCTCTGAGCACGCGAGTCACGGCTCCAAGCACGTGACTTACGGGTTTGCGCACGGGGTGGGGAGCCAGGTTTCGCCGATGTCCTCGGTGAGCGCCTCCCCGCCGGTCAGGTCCGCCAGCCAGGCGTGGAAGGCGTCCCCCTGATCCGGCGCGAGACCGACGTCGAAGTGCGCGACGTCCTCGAACCGCGTCGCGTGCAACAGGTACGGCGACGAGCGGATGTCGTTCTCCAGCCGTCCGGCCCGGTCGTAGTCGACGACGACCTCCACCAGCCGTAGCCGCCGGTACTCCCGCACCCCGATGGCGTCGACGGCTTCCGAGACGGCCTGCCCGTACGCGCGGATGAGGCCGCCGGCGCCGAGCAGCACCCCGCCGAAGTACCGGGTCACCACCGCGACGGTGTCGGTCAGCTCGCGACGGCGGAGCACTTCCAGTATCGGGGTGCCCGCCGTGCCCGCGGGCTCACCGTCGTCACTGGACCGTTGAGTGCGCCCATCGGCGCCCAGCACGAACGCGTGACAGTGGTGCCGGGCCGCCGACTCGGCCTTCTTCCGGGCGGCGATCACCTCCCTGGCGGCCTCTTCCGAGGCGACCGGGGCGAGGGCGCAGAGGAAGCGCGAGCGCCGTATTTCGATCTCGTTGACGCCCGAGCCCGCCACGGTGAGATAACGATCCGCCATCGGCCCAGCCTCTCAAACCGGGCGGACCACTCTGCCGTTCGGGCGATCCGGTGGTCACCTCGGGTCACCGCGAGGCCGGTGAAACCCACTCCACTGCGCGATCCAGGTCACACTTCCGGGTGACGTGAGCGATCGTTCACGCAGGTCAGCGAGCCGATGCCCCACTCAGTGGACATGTCATTCCAGCCAGTGGGCAGATGATGTTTGAAGTCAACGCCCGCGTGGCATTTCCCACCCCGACCAAGCGACGTATGTCGATAACAGCGATTTCACACTATCGTCATAAGACCGGCGAACCCGGGAGTAACACGTGTACCCGTCAGCCGCCCACCACAGTGGCCAGACGACACCCACGTGCACAGCAGTACCGATAAGCGCATCGGCCGCCCAGTGCAGTGCGGCTCTACGAAGCCTGCCCCCGTTTCGCGGGCGGGATCGTTCCCTCTCGACTGACCATCGCGGTCCCGGACCACTCCGTTAACTGGTTCACGTCCGAACCACCCGAACGGAGTGTTACCGGTCGCGCCGACGCCTTGGGAGGCGGCCAGCCGTGACCCACCATGCCAGCAACAAGGGCAGCAAGGCCCCCGAAGGCCTGTATGACCCGGAGTTCGAGCACGACGCCTGCGGTGTCGCGTTCGTCGCCGATCTCTCCGGAAAACGCGATCACGGCATCGTCGCCAAAGCGCTGATCGCGCTGCGGAACCTGGAACATCGCGGAGCCCGCGGCGCCGACCCGGAGACCGGCGACGGCGCCGGGATCCTCATCCAGGTCCCCGACGAGTTCTATCGCGAGGTCGTCGACTTCGACCTCCCCGAGCCGGGCGCCTACGCCGTCGGCACGGCTTTCCTTCCGCAGGACGAAATCCAGCGCGGCCGGGCGATGACGACCATCGAGCGCGTCGCCGCCGAAGAGGACATGCGCGTGCTCGGCTGGCGCGACCTTCCCGTCCACACGGAACACGTCGGGACGGGCGCGGCCGAGACCATGCCGCATTTCAGCCAGCTGTTCCTGGCCGGACGGCAGGAAACGCTGTCGGGCCTCGCCCTGGAACGCGCCGCGTTCGTGGTGCGCAAACGCGCCGAGCACGAACTGGCCGAGGAAGACGTCTACTTCCCGAGCCTGTCCTCGCGGACCATCGTCTACAAAGGAATGCTCACCGAGCCGCAGGTCGAGAAGTTCTTCGCCGACCTCACCGACGAGCGCGTCACCAGTGCCATCGGCCTGGTGCACTCCCGCTTCTCCACCAACACCTTCCCGTCGTGGCCGCTGGCGCACCCGTACCGGTACGTCGCCCACAACGGTGAGATCAACACCCTGCGCGGCAACCGGAACTGGATGGACGCGCGGGAAGCGCTGCTCGAATCCGACCTGATCCCCGGCGACCTCAAGCGCGTCTACCCGATCATCACCCGCGGCGCGAGCGACTCGGCGTCCTTCGACGAGGTGCTGGAACTGCTGCACCTCGGCGGCCGGTCGCTGCCGCACGCGGTGCTGATGATGATCCCGGAGGCCTGGGAGAACCATCAGGAGATGGACCCCGCGCGCCGCGCGTTCTACGAGTTCCACTCGACGCTGATGGAACCGTGGGACGGCCCCGCGCTGGTCTCCTTCACCGACGGCACCCAGATCGGCGCGGTGCTCGACCGCAACGGCCTGCGCCCGGCCCGGTACTGGGTCACCGAGGACGGCCTCGTCGTGCTCGCCAGCGAGGTCGGCGTGCTGGAGCTGGAGCAGGCCACGATCGTCCGCAAGGGACGGTTGGAGCCGGGCCGCATGTTCCTCGTCGACACCGCCGCCGGACGGATCGTCGAGGACGAGGAGATCAAGAACGAGCTCGCCACCGCGCACCCGTACGACGAATGGGTCGAGGACGGGCTGCTCCCGCTCGAAGGGCTTCCCTCGCGGGAGCGCGAGATCCCGCCGCACGCCGCGCTCGTGCGCCGCCAGCAGGCTTTCGGCTACACCGAAGAGGAACTCGACGTCCTGCTCGAACCGATGGCCCGCACCGGCGCGGAGCCGATCGGCTCGATGGGCAACGACTCCCCCATCGCGTCGCTGTCCAGCCGCCCGCGGCTGCTCTTCGACTACTTCATCCAGCTCTTCGCCCAGGTGACCAACCCGCCACTGGACGCGATCCGCGAAGAACTGGTCACCTCGCTCGGCACCCAGCTCGGCGCCGAGCCGAACCTGCTCGTCTCCGACGCGAAGTCGTGCCGCCGCATCGTGCTGCCGTTCCCCGTGCTGGACAACGACGAGCTCGCGAAGCTGGTGCACGTCAACGACGACGGCGACCTTCCCGAGTTCCAGGCCGTCACGGTGCAGGGCACCTACGACGTCCACGGTGGCGGCGAGGCGCTCGTGCGGCGGCTCGACGAGATCCGCGCCGAGGTGTCCGCGGCCATCGCCGAGGGCGCCCGGCTGATCGTGCTGTCCGACCGCGGGATCGACGAAGACCACGCGGCCATCCCGTCGCTGCTGCTCACCGGCGCGGTCCACCACCACCTGGTCCGGGAGAAGACCCGCACGCAGGCCGGCCTCATCGTCGAGGCGGGCGACGCGCGCGAGGTGCACCACATCGCGCTGCTGATCGGCTACGGCGTCGCGGCGGTGAACCCGTACCTGGCGATGGCGACCGTCGAGGAGATGGCCGATCAAGGCCTGATCCCCGGCTCCACCGCCAAGCAGGCCACCGCGAACCTGATCAAGGCGCTCGGCAAGGGCGTCCGCAAGACGATGTCGAAGATGGGTGTGTCCACAGTGGCCTCCTACACCGGCGCGCAGATCTTCGAGGCGGTCGGGCTCGGCGACGAGATCATCCAGGACTGCTTCACCGGCACCACTTCCCGGCTCGGCGGCGTCGGCTTCGACACCATCGCGCTGGAGGTCGCCGAGCGGCACCGCCGGGCGTTCCCGCGTGACGGGTTCCGCGCGAACCACCGCGAGCTGGAGACCGGCGCGGACTATCAGTGGCGCCGCGAGGGCGAACCGCATCTGTTCAACCCTCAGACGGTGTTCAAGCTCCAGCACTCCACCCGGGCCGGGAAGTACGAGGTCTTCAAGGAGTACACGAAGTCCGTCGACGACCAGGCGCAGAAGCTGTACACGCTGCGCGGGCTGTTCGACTTCAAGATCGGCAAGCGGCCGGCCGTGCCGATCGAAGAGGTCGAGCCGGTCTCCGAGATCGTCAAGCGATTCGCCACCGGCGCCATCTCCTACGGCTCGATCTCGTCGGAGATGCACGAAACCCTGGCCATCGCGATGAACCGCCTCGGCGGCAAGTCGAACACCGGTGAGGGCGGCGAGGATCCGGACCGGCTCTACGACCCCGAGCGCCGCAGCGCGGTCAAGCAGGTCGCGAGCGGCCGGTTCGGCGTCACCAGCGAGTACCTCGTCAACGCCGACGACATCCAGATCAAGATGGCGCAGGGCGCGAAGCCCGGCGAAGGCGGCCAGCTTCCCGGCGCGAAGGTGTACCCGTGGATCGCGAAGACGCGGCACTCCACGCCGGGTGTCGGGCTCATCTCCCCGCCGCCGCACCACGACATCTACTCGATCGAAGACCTGGCGCAGCTGATCCACGACCTCAAGAACGCCAACCCGGCCGCGCGCATCCACGTGAAGCTCGTGTCCGAGGTCGGCGTCGGCACGGTCGCGGCCGGTGTCTCCAAGGCGCACGCGGACGTCGTGCTCATCTCCGGGCACGACGGCGGTACGGGCGCTTCCCCGCTTTCGTCCATCAAGCACGCGGGCGGCCCGTGGGAACTCGGGCTCGCCGAGACGCAGCAGACGCTGCTGGCCAACCGCCTGCGCGACCGGATCGTCGTGCAGACCGACGGCCAGCTCAAGACCGGCCGCGACGTCGTCATCGCCGCGCTGCTGGGTGCCGAGGAGTTCGGTTTCGCGACCGCGCCCCTGGTGGTGTCCGGCTGCATCATGATGCGCGTGTGTCACCTCGACACCTGCCCGGTCGGCGTCGCGACGCAGAACCCCAAGCTGCGCGAGAAGTTCAGCGGCAAGGCCGAGTACGTGGTGAACTTCTTCGAGTTCATCGCGCAGGAGGTCCGGGAGTACCTGGCGGAGCTGGGTTTCCGGTCCATCGCCGAGGCCGTCGGCCACGCGGAGATGCTCGACAAGCGCAAGGCGATCGACCACTGGAAGGCCGCCGGTCTCGACCTGACGCCGATCTTCCACGTGCCCGACACCGCGCCCGCCGGTCTGCGTCACCAGCAGACGGTGCAGGACCACGGGCTGGAGAAGGCGCTCGACAACACGCTGATCCAGCTCGCCGAGGGCGCGCTGTCGTCCGGGGACAAGGTGCGGCTGGAGCTTCCGGTCCGCAACGTGAACCGGACCGTCGGCACCATGCTCGGTCACGAGCTCACCAAGCGGTGGGGTGGCGAAGGCCTGCCGGACAACACGATCGACGTCACCTTCACCGGGACCGCCGGTCAGTCGTTCGGCGCGTTCGTGCCCAAGGGCATCACCTTGCGGCTGTTCGGTGACGGCAACGACTACGTCGGCAAGGGCCTGTCCGGTGGGCGGCTCATCGTGCGGCCGCCCGAGGTGGCGCGGTACGACGCCGAAGAGCACATCATCGCGGGCAACGTGATCGGCTACGGCGCGACCAGCGGCGAGATCTTCATCCGCGGCAAGGTCGGCGAGCGGTTCTGCGTGCGCAACTCGGGCGCGCTGGCCGTCGTCGAAGGCGTCGGCGACCACGGTTGCGAGTACATGACCGGCGGTCGTGTGGTCGTGCTCGGGAGCATCGGCCGCAACTTCGCGGCCGGGATGTCGGGCGGCGTCGCGTACGTGCTGGATCTGCCCGCGCACCGCACGAACCCGGAGATGGTCGACATCGACCCGCTGGATTCGTCCGATGTGGACTTCCTGCGCGAGGCGCTCGAAAAGCATTACGACGAAACGGAGTCCGCGGTGGCGCGCACGCTGCTCGCCGACTGGGACGCCGCCGTCGACCGGTTCGGCAAGGTCATGCCGAAGGACTACAAGCGGGTGCTCGCCGCTCAGGCCGAGGCCGAGCGCGACGGGCGTGACGTGAACGAGGCGATCATGGAGGCCGCACATGGCTGACCCCAAGGGCTTTCTGACCACCACTCGCGAGACGCCGAAGAGCCGTCCCGTCGACCTGCGCCTGATGGACTGGCGCGAGGTGTACGAGGACTTCGCGACGACGAAGCTGCAAAAGCAGGCCGGGCGCTGCATGGACTGCGGTATCCCGTTCTGCCACCAGGGCTGCCCGCTCGGGAACCTCATCCCCGAGTGGAACACGCTGACCTGGCGCGACGATTGGCGTGACGCGGCCGAGCGGCTGCACGCGACCAACAATTTCCCGGAGTTCACCGGGACCCTCTGCCCGGCGCCGTGCGAGACGGCGTGTGTGCTCGGGATCAACGACGATCCCGTCACCATCAAGCGGGTCGAGATCTCGATCATCGACCGGGCCTTCGAAGAAGGCTGGGTCACGCCGCAGGAGCCGGTCGCGAAGACCGGCAAGAAGGTGGCGGTGGTCGGATCCGGGCCGTCGGGACTCGCCGCGGCGCAGCAGCTCACGCGCGCGGGCCACAATGTCGTGGTCTTCGAGCGGGCCGACAAGATCGGCGGGCTGCTGCGCTACGGCATCCCCGAGTTCAAGATGGAGAAGCACCGGCTCGACCGCCGTCTCGACCAGATGCGGGCCGAGGGCACGGAGTTCCGGACCTCGGTGAACGTCGGCGTCGACCTCACCGTCGAGGAACTGAAGTCGTCCTACGACGCCGTGGTCCTCGCCGGCGGCGCGACCGCGTGGCGGGATCTCCCGATCACCGGTCGCGAGCACGCCGGTATCCACCAGGCGATGGAGTTCCTGCCGCACGCCAACCGGGTCGCGTCCGGCGACCTGGACGTCACGCCGATCAGCGCCGAGGGCCTCGACGTCGTCGTCATCGGCGGCGGCGACACCGGCGCGGACTGCGTCGGGACCTCGCACCGCCAGGGCGCGAAGTCGGTCACGCAGCTGGAGATCATGCCGAAGCCGCCGCTCGCGCGCTCCGACGCGCACCCGTGGCCGACGTACCCGATGATCTACCGCGTCTCGTCCGCGCACGAGGAGGGTGGCGAGCGGCTGTACTCGGTCAACACCCAGGAGTTCGCCGCCGACGCCGATGGCCGGGTGCGGGCGCTGAAGCTGGTCGAGGTGCGCAACGAGGGCGGCAAGTTCGTCCCGGTGCCCGGAACGGAACGCGAACTGCCCGCGCAGCTGGTGCTGCTCGCGATGGGCTTCGTCGGCCCGGAGCGGGAAGGCCTGCTGGAGGCGCTCGACGTCGAGCTGGACCAGCGCGGCAACGTCGCCCGCGACAAGGCGTTCAAGACCAGCGTCGACAACGTGTTCGTGGCGGGTGACATGGGCCGAGGCCAGTCGCTCATCGTGTGGGCGATCGCCGAAGGCCGCTCCGCCGCGGCCGGGGTGGACGCGTTCCTCACCGGACGGGACGTCCTGCCCGCGCCGATCGCTCCGACCGACCGGCCGCTCACCTAGGCTCTCCTGCCGGTTTAGTACGTGAAGGCCCCCTTCATTGCGTCTAGCGCAGTGAAGGGGGCCTTCATGTACTTGATGCAAGGAAGCTGAAGGTCGGGTTTCCTCGGCTGAGCCGAGGGAAGGGGGCCTTCACGCGCGGCTTTCGTGGCTACTGATGCGTGTGGGGCGGAAGTGGCGATCATGCAGGTTGTGAAGGCCTCCTTCCGTACCTTCAAGGTAAGAAAGGAGGCCTTCACGGACAGGACCTGTCAACAACGGCAGCAGCCAGAGGCGCCAGTAGATACCTGACCCCCTTTGGCCCTGACACGAATCGCCACTTACGGCTACCTCGGTCGGCTCGACCCCGGCAGCTCGCCCTGGCACACAGCGTGAAGGGTCGAGTTTCCTCGGCGGACGTGGCGACCGCCGATTCCGTGAAGGCCTCCTTGAGGGACCCAGAGTCCCTCAAGGAGGCCTTCACGGACCGGATCCGCGACCACCCCGACCGACTCGGTCCTGGCGCATTTAGTCCTCTGCTTGCGCTGGTTCGACGACGAACTATCGCAAGTAGAGGACCGAATGCGTTCCGTAGTCGCCACATTGGTCCTTTCGAGTGAAAGAACCGCCGGAAGTGCATACTTGAGGGTGATCACAGCGGGGTTTCGGTATCGGTTGTATCAAGGAGTAAGTCCCCGCCCGGCGGTGGGGACCGGCAAGACCTGCCGGGGCCGCCGGACCGGGGTTCCCAAGGAGGGGGTTCCTTGTCATGCCCGTTGATCTGAGTATTCCCTTGGAATGGAAGACTGCGACCGGTGACGCCGCGAAGATGCTCGACGAACTTCAGCCGAACATCCTCAAACCGCATGCTCGCGACCATTTCACCGCACTTTTCCTCCGTTTCTCGGAGGAGAAGACCGCGAAAAAGTTCCTCGCGTCGCTCGTCCCGCTGATGAAGTCGGCGAAGACCCACCTGACCGAGGTCGAGCGCTTCAAGACAGAGGGTGTGAAGGGGTCGCCCTACGTCGGCGCGGGGTTGACCGTGGCGGGCTACCGTTTCCTGAAAATCGAGGCGCCACAAGACGAAGCCTTCCGTCGCGGCATGCGCACCCAGGACACCCGCGACAAGCTGAACGACCCGCCTCGCTCCACCTTCGACAGTGGGTATCACGACGAGATCCACGCCGTCGTCATCGTCGCCGACGCGGCCGACGCACCGATGACCGCGCGCCGGAACGCGGTTCTCGCGTTGATTCCGTCGACGATTTCCGTCGTCGCCGAGGAAACCGGACTCGGCCGGGTGAATTCCCACGGCGAGGGTATCGAACATTTCGGCTACGTCGACGGCCGGAGCCAGCCGCTCTTCCTGGTCGAAGACATCCACGCGGAAAAGACGGGAACGGACGGCGTCAGCGTCTGGGATCCGAGCGCGCCATTGAACCAGGTGCTCGTCCCCGACCGCGCCGCCCCTGAACCGGGGGCGCATTTCGGCAGTTACTTCGTTTTCCGCAAATTGGAACAGAACGTGCGGCGATTCAAGCAGGCGGAAGAAGCACTCGCCGACCAATTGGGTCTCGTCGGTGAAGACCGCGAGCGCGCGGGCGCGATGATCGTCGGCCGATTCGAGGACGGCACACCGCTGACCGCGCAGCGGCAAGAGGGCGCGGAAAGCCCGGTACCGAACAACTTCGACTACGGAAGTGACATCTCCGGCACCAAATGCCCGTTCCAGGCCCACATCCGGAAGACGAACCCGCGCGGCAGCGGCGGGGCGGAACCGGCCCCGCGGGAACGCCTGCACCTGATGGCGCGGCGGGGCGTGCCCTACGGCGAGCGGGCCGACGACCCGAACGCCGATCTGCCGCCGTCGGCCCGGCCGAGCGGCGGGGTCGGCCTGCTGTTCATGGCGTTCAATTCGGCGCTGGGCAACCAGTTCGAGTTCACGCAGGAGACCTGGGCGAACAACCCGGGGTTCCCGATCCCCGCGGTCGGGGTCAAGCCGCCGGGTCTCGATCCGGTCATCGGACAGGGCCCGCGTCCGGAATCCGTCTACACGAAGGACTGGGCGGGAAGCCGGACGGTGACGGCGGATCCGTTCCCGCAGGCGGTGACGCTGAAGGGCGGCGACTACTTCTTCATGCCGTCACTCGCGTTCCTGCGCGCACTCGGCAAGGGCTGATTCTTCACGCACTGTGGCCGGTTCCGGTGACCGAATGGCGGACTATCCGCTAAACGTCACCGGAACGGGCGCAAAGCGGATATCAGTCCGGAGTCAGCGGCGATAGTTTTCGAATCGGGCCGGCCCTGGGCGTGCCGGCCATCGGGTGGGCGCCGGTCACACTGGGGGTGGCCGGCGCCCGCTTCCCGGCGTCCCAAACCCGCCGCTTCTCTCCGACCGCATCGCGACGCGTAGTACTTTGTCCGGTGCGGTAAGCGACATCGCGCTTCGGGGAGGGAGCTCGGATGAACCGGCATGAACGGCTGACGGCTTTATTGGACATGGTGGGAGAGCGGGAAAAAGTCGACGTCGAGGTTTCGGCAGGTGAACTCGGCGTCTCCCCCGCGACCATCCGGCGGGATCTCGATCACCTGGCGGGGCGCAATCTGGTGGTCCGCACCCGCGGCGGCGCCGTCGCGAGCAACGTCGCCTACGACCTGCCGTTGCGGCACAAGGCGGCGCGCAACGCGCCGGAACAGCAGCGGATTTCCGCCGCCGCCGCGAAAATGGTCGACCCGGGCATGGTGGTCGGGCTCAACGGCGGCACCGCGAGCACCGAGGTGGGCCGCGCGCTCGCGACCAGGCCGGACATGGGCGAGTCGAGCGGCGGGCCGTTGCTCACCGTGGTGACGAACGCGCTCAACATCGCCCACGAACTCGCCGTGCGGCCCAACATCAAGATCGTGGTGACCGGCGGGGTCGCGCGGCAGCAGTCGTTCGACCTGTCCGGGCCGCTGTCGCAGCTGTTCCTCGACCAGATCTCGCTGGATCTGGTGTTCCTCGGGGTGGACGCGTTCGACCCGGTGCACGGCGCTCAGGCGCACCACGAGGGCGACGCGAGCACGAACCGGCTGATGGCCGCCCGCGCCCGTCAGGTCGTCGTGCTCGCCGACAGCGGGAAACTCGGCGGTCACGCCTTCGCGAAGATCTGCGCGACCGCCGACGTCGACGTCCTCGTCACCGACGGCCGCGCGGATCCCCAGCGAGTGCACGCCTTCGAAGAGGAAGGCGTGCGGGTGGTCAAGGCTTGAGGCGATCCAGCGCCAAGAGGGCCGCACCGAGCCTGCCCGCCTCGTCGCCGAGCTGCGCGATCCGCAGTTCCGGCATCCGCTGGAACTGGAGGTTCGCGCTCAGCCAGGCCCGCACCGGTTCGAGCACGTAGTCGCCCGCGGTGAACAGGCCGCCGCCGAGGACGATGACCTCCGGCGCGAGCAGGGTGACCAGGGTCTTGATGCCGTGCCCGAGCCCTTCGAGCGCGTCGTTGACCACGGAGATCGCGGCCTCGTCGCCGTGCCGGGCGGCGTCGACCACCTGCTCGGCGCCCTCGGCCGGACGCCCGGTGTGCTCGCTGTAGCGGCGGGCGATGGCCGACGCCGAGGAGATCGCCTCGAGACAGCCCGTGGCGCCACAGCCGCACGGCAGCCGGTGCCCGACGTCGATATGCCCGATTTCGCCGCCTTGCCCGCCCGCCGCGTACAGCTTCCCGTCGAGCTGGAGCGCGGCCGCGATCCCGGTGCCGACCGGGATGAAGGCGGCGTCGGTGCAGCCCTTGCCCGCGCCGACGCGGAACTCGGCGAGTCCGCCCGCGCGCACGTCGTGCCCGAACGCGAACGGCAATCCCAGCCTGCTGTCGAGCATTTCGCCGAACGGGACGTTCCGGAAGTCGAGGTTCGCCGAGAAGCGGGCCACGCGCTCGACGTCGTCGACGATGCCCGGGATGACCACGCCGACGGCGTCCGGCGTCCCGGTGCCCGCCTGCTTGCCCAGGGTCTCCACGATCCGCGCGACCTGGTCCGCGAGCGCCTCGCCGTCCGCTCCGCGCGCCGTCGGCTCGCGCAAGCTGGCCAGGTCTTTCAGGTCCGCGTCGTACAAGGCCGCCTTGATGGACGTTCCGCCGACATCGAGTGCCGCCACCGCAGGTGTCATAGCTGGATTGTCACATTGACCGGACGCTTTGCGGAGACCTACGCTCGACCGGCCAGACGACGGCACCCGGAACGCGGTGAGATTCCGCGCGGTCGCGCCACTGTGACCTCGAACCAGCCGGTTCGGGGAAGCCAGACCCGGAGCCGTCGTGTCACCCCTGAAGAGGCCGCGCTAGCCCGAGGAGGTCCCACCGCCATGTCCGAAGCGGTAGCCGCAGTACCCGTTCCCGTCCGGATCCCCGTCCGCGAGATCCTGCCCTGGGCGGTGCTCGTCATCCTCCTCTCGCTGATCACGCTGTACTTCATCAGCGCGGAGCAGGGCGCGGTGTCGGTGTTCGCGAATTCGTACGTCCACGAATTCGTCCACGACGGCCGGCACCTGCTGGCCTTCCCCTGCCACTAGGCGGCACCGGCCCCATGATGAGGACCTTGCTGGTCCGCGGCATGCTCGCGGGCCTGATCGCCGGTGTCTTGGCGACCCTTTTCGCGTACTTCCTCGGTGAGCCTTCGGTCGAGACCGCCATCGGTCTCGAAGGCGGCGCCGCGCATTCGCACAGTGCCCCGGGTGCGCACGAGCACGCTCCCGCCCCGGCCGAACCGGAGGAGGAAGAGCTCGTCACGCGCGGTGTGCAGAGCACCGTCGGTCTGCTGACCGGCGTCGGCCTGTACGGCGTCGCCGTCGGCGGGCTGTTCTCGCTCGCGTTCGCCTTCGTCTACGGGCGGCTCGGCACCCTGCGGCCGCGGGTGACCGCGGCGCTGCTCGCCGGCGGCGCCTTCGTGGTCGTGTTCCTGGTGCCGTTCTTGAAGTACCCGGCGAATCCCCCGGCCGTCGGCCAGGCGGGCACGATCGGGAGCCGGACTTCGCTGTACTTCGGCTTCGTCGCGCTTTCGCTGCTGATCGGCCTGCTCGCGGCGGCGTTCGGCCGGAAGCTGGCCGACAAGCTCGGCGCCTGGCGCGGCGGCCTCCTCGCCGCGGGCGGGTACATCGTGCTGATCGGGGTGGCGGCCGCGCTGCTGCCGTCGATCGACGAAGTTCCCGACGGGTTCCCCGGTTCCACGCTGTGGACCTTCCGGCTGGCGTCGGTCGGTACGCAGGTGGTGCTCTGGACCGCGCTCGGCCTGACCTTCGGGGCGTTGGCCGAGAAGGCGTTGAAGACCAAGGAAGCCGTTCGGGCTTAAGCCCCGGGCGGTACGAACGGCAGGCCTCCGTCGACACCGTCCTCGATCAAGCGCCAGAGAGCGACGGTGTCGACGTGCTCCTCGACGGCGTCGGCGAGCCGGTCCAGCATGCTCTCCCGGAGCGTGCCGAACCCGGGCGCGCCCTCGGCCGGTGACCAGTCCGCGACCTCGCCCAGCCAGGCGCGGCGGAAGCCGTCGTTCTCGAAGGCGCCGTGCCACATCGTGCCCCACACCGCGCCCCGCCGGTATCCGTCCAAAAAGGACTCGGCGGGGCCGGTGGCGGTCACGGTGCCGTGGTGGATTTCGTATGCCTCCACCGACTGGCCGCGCCATTCGCCCGAGGGCCGGGCCAGCACCTTGTCCGCGCCGAACGTGACCCGCGTCGGCAGCAGGCCGAGACCGGGGACGGTGCCCGCGCCCGATTCGACGTCGTCCTCGATCTCGGCGGCGAGCATCTGATAGCCGCCGCAGATCCCGAGTACCGGACGGCCCGCCTCGGCCCGCGACCGCACGGCGTCCGCCAGACCGCGGGCGCGCAACCACGCCAGGTCGTCCACGGTCGCGCGGGAACCGGGCAGGATCACCACGTCGGCGGAGCGGACCGTGTCCGGGTCGGCCGTCAGCGCGACCGAGACACCGGGCTCGGCCGCGAGCGCGTCGACGTCGGTCGCGTTGGAGGCGCGGGGAAACCGCACCACCGCGACCCGCAGGGAGCCGCCGGACGCGCCCCAGCCCGCGGCGGCCAGCGCGTCCTCCGAGTCGATCCACACCTGGTCGAGCCAGGGCAGCACGCCGAAGACCTCGCGGCCGGTGAGCTTCTCCAGCGTCTCCAGTCCCGGCCGCAGCAGGCCCACGTCACCGCGGAACTTGTTGACCAGCCAGCCGGAAACCAGCGCCTGATCCTCCTTGGACAGCAGCGCGAGCGTGCCGAACATCGCGGCCATGACCCCGCCGCGATCGATGTCGCCGACGACGACCACGGGCAGGCCGAAGCGCCGCGCCAGCCCCATGTTGACGTAGTCGCCCTCGCGCAGGTTGATCTCGGCCGGGCTGCCCGCGCCCTCGCACAGCACGACGTCGAAGCGCGTCCTCAGTGCGGCGAAGGTGTCGAAAGCGATCTCGGCGAGCCCGGCCCGGCCGGTCGCGTACTCCCCCGCTTCCAGCGTGCCGAACGGTTTCCCGAGCGCGACGACGTGGCTGCGGCGGTCGCTCCCGGGTTTCAGCAGCACCGGGTTCATCGCGGCTTCGGGTTCGACCCGGGCGGCCCGTGCCTGGAGCCATTGCGCGCGGCCGATCTCGGCGCCGTCCGCGCACACCATCGAGTTGTTCGACATGTTCTGCGACTTGAACGGCGCGACCCGCACGCCCCGGCGCGCGAGCCAGCGGCACAACGCGGCGGTCACCAGGCTCTTGCCCGCGTCCGAGGTCGTCCCCGCGACGAGCAGGCCGCTCACCGGGTGACCGCGACCGCGACGGCGAGCGCGGCGAGACCGACCACGCGCGACAGCCGGACGGCGCGGCGCACGTCCACCGGTTCCGGTTCGCGGCCCTCGCCGAGGACGCCGCGGCTTTCGGTGCGGCCGCCATAGCTGTTCGTCCCGCCCAGCCGGACCCCGAGCGCGCCCGCGAAGGCGGCCTCGACCTGGCCGGCGTTGGGGCTCGGATGATGTTTCCCGTCGCGGCGCCAGACACGGAACGCGGATCCGGCGAACCCGCCCGCGAGCGGGGCGGCCGCCACGGTCAGCGCCGCGCCGACGCGGGAGGGCACCAGGTTCGCCAGGTCGTCGGTCCTGGCCGAAGCCCAGCCGAAGTTGGCGTATTTCGGCGAGCGGTAGCCGACCATCGCGTCGAGGGTGTTGAGCGCGCGGTAGCCCAGCAGACCTGGGATCCCGGCGACCGCTCCCCACAGCAACGGCGCGACGACGGCGTCCGAAGTGTTCTCCGCGATGGACTCCGTGGTGGCGCGCGCGAGTTGTCCGGTGTCGAGATCGGTGGCGTCGCGAGCGCACAGGTGCGACAGCCGCCGTCGCGCGGCGGGCAGGTCGCCCTCGTCGAGCAGCCGGGCCATGTGCGCGCCCTCGGCCGCGAGCCCCCGGCCGCCCAGAACCACCCAGGTGGACGCCGCGGTGAGCGCGAACCGCGCGAAAGGACGCTTTCGGGTCACGACCTGGGCCGCGACACCCAATCCGGTGACAGTGCCCGCGCAGACGGCGGTGTACGCCGCGCCCCGCACCTTCGAATCGGCCCAAACCCGCTGCTCAAGGGCTTGCGCGGCGCGGCCGAAGCCCGCGACGGGATGCCTACGCCGTGGATCTCCGAACACGGCGTCGGCGACGTAGCCGGTAACGAGTCCGGCTGCGGTGGCGGCTTGTCGGAGTGGCACGTGGCGAACCGTAGCGCGTGCACGAGAATGCGGGGTATGACCAAGCTGACGCATCGCCTCGCGGGGGTTCTCGAGTCCCTCGCGAGGGCACTTCGCCGCTACTCGCGCGACGACGGCAAGGTGCTGATACTGGGCGGCGTCCGCTCTGGGAAGTCACACCACGCCGAGGGCCTCGCGTCCCGCCACCCGCACCTGACCTACGTCGCGCCCGGACTGCCGCCGAGCGCCGACGATCCCGAATGGGCCGCCCGGGTGGCCGCGCACCGCGCGCGACGGCCCGCCAACTGGAAGACGATCGAGACCACCGATCTGGCCACGGTGCTGCGCACGGCGACGCATCCGCTGCTCATCGACTGCCTCGGCACCTGGATCAGCCGGGTGCTCGACGAGGTCGGCGCCTGGGAGCAGCGCAAGGGCTGGGAACGGCGGCTCGACGACCGGCTGGAGGACTTCCTGGCGGCGTGGGCGCAGGCCGACGTGCCGGTGATCGCGGTCAGCAACGAGGTCGGCAGCGGTGTGGTGCCCGCGACGGTGTCCGGGCGCGTGTTCCGTGATGTGCTGGGCGCGTTGAACAACCGGGTGTCCGCCGGGTCCGATCGGACCGTGCTGGTCGTCGCCGGACGGATGCTGGACCTGCCTTAGGGAGCCTGACGATGTCTTTCGCCATCCCCACCCCGGACGCCGCCGCCGAAGCCGCCGCACGCGCCAGGCTCGACGGCCTGGTCAAGCCGCTGGGTTCGCTCGGTAGGCTCGAAGACCTGGCGGCCTGGCTCAGCGCGGCGCACGGCACCGTCCCGCCGCGGCCGCTCGACGACGTCCGCGTGGTCGTGTTCGCCGGTGACCACGGGGTTTCCGGGATGTCGGCGTATCCGCGCGAGGTCACCGCGGCGATGGTCCGGGTGTTCCTGGCGGGGAAGAGCGGCGTCGGCGTGCTGGCCGCGCTGTCCGGGGCGAAGGTGCGGGCGCTGGACATCGCCGTGGACTGGGACGGCGCGGACGTGCCCGCCGAGGTCACCGCGCACAAGGTCCGGCGGGGTTCCGGTTCGATCGACGTCGAGGACGCGCTCGACGAGGGCGAGGCGCGGACGGCGTTCGAGCACGGGCTGGCGATCGCGGACGAGGAGATCGACGGCGGCGCGGATCTGCTCGTCCCCGGTGACATGGGGATCGGCAACACGACGATCTGCGCGGCCGTGGTCGCTTCGGTGCTCGGCCTGGCGGCGGAAGAGGTCGTCGGCACGGGCACCGGGATCGACGAAGACGGGCGAGCGCGGAAGGTCGCGGTCGTCGAGGCGGCGCTGACCAGGGCCGGTGCGGTGAAGGACCCCTTCGCGGTATTGACCGCTCTCGGCAGCGCCTGTCTCGCCGCGACGGCGGGTTTTCTCGTGCAGGCCGCCGTTCGCGGGGTGCCGGTGCTGCTCGACGGCGTGTTCTCCGGGGCCGCCGCGCTCATCGCGCGCGAGATCGCGCCGGGCGCCGAGCAATGGTGGCTGGCCGGACACCGGTCGACAGAGCCTTCGCAGGCGTACGCGTTGAAGGCGCTCGGGCTGGAGCCGATCCTCGACCTCGGGCTGCGGCTCGGCGAGGGCAGCGGCGCCGTACAAGCGGTGCCGACGCTGCGGGCGGCGCGGGCGATCCTCGCGGACATGGGCCTGCTGGCGGATCTGGCTTGATCGCCGACGCGCTGAAAATGGCCGTCGGGACCCTGACCACGGTCCGGGTCCCGGCGCCGAAGCTGATCGACCGGCGGGTGGCGGGCGCCGCGATGGTGCTCGCTCCGCCGGCCGTCGTCCCGCTCGCCGCCGTCGCCGCGGTGATCGTCTTCCTTGGCGAGCTGATCGGTTTGTCCGCTTTCGCGTCGGCGGCGCTCGCGGTGGGCGCGGTGGCGCTGGGCAGCCGCGGGCTCCATCTGGACGGGCTCGCCGACACGGCCGACGGACTCGGCGCCTCCTACGACCGCGAACGGGCGCTCGAAGTCATGCGGCGCGGGGATTCCGGGCCGACCGGGGTCGCGACCCTGGTACTGGTGCTGCTCGTCCAGGTCGGCGCGCTGGCCGGGGCGATCTCGGCGGGCCACGGGGTCGCGGCGGCCGCGCTCGCGGTCTTCGCCGGACGCGGTGTGCTCTCGCTGTGCTGCGCGCGCGGTGTCCCCTCGGCCCGCCCGGACGGGCTGGGCGCGACCGTCGCCGGCTCGGTGCCGGTGTGGACGGCCGCGGTGGTGTTCGCCGTGCTCGCGGGCGCGGCGGCGCTCGTTCTTCCGTGGTGGCACGGGCTTGTCGCGGTGACGCTGGGGTATCTGGCCGCGTCGGCGCTGCTGGCGCGGTGCGTCCAGCGGTTGGGCGGGATCACCGGGGACGTGCTCGGCGGCTGCGTCGAGGTGGCCGTCGCGGGCGTTCTGCTGGGCTTGTCCTTCTGAGTCGGCGAGGTCGCGATGCCCCCAATGTGGCATTGGGGACGTTGAGCGTCCCCAATGCCACATTGGGGGCACTTGCGCGCGGGGTCAGGAGGGTTCCGGGACGGCGTCGGCCGTCAGCTTCTCGTCGATCTCCGGGATCCAGAAGCACAGTTCCAGGGTCTTCATCCCGGCCCAAAGACTGAGTTTCCGGGCCTGCGAGACCAAGGTGAGCGACGCGGACAGGAGCAGCACCGCGAGCACCGCCGCGACGAACGGATGTTTCCCGGCGAAGATCTCGACGATCGCCGCGACCGCGCCCAGCAGCAACGGCGGCGCGCAGTTGCGCACCATGAGCCCGGACGCGCGCAGCCTCGTGACGTCGACCGCGACCTCCTTGTCGTGCAGTTGCAGCGCACACAGCAGGAGATGCGTGTTCTCTTTCAGGAACGCACGGTCCTTCGCCGCAGGCGAGCGCTTGAGGAACACCTCGACCGGGTTCCGATCGCGCCTGCGCGGCACGATCCGCTCCAGCGCCTCGCCGAGCGGGTAGGCCAGATAGCCCAGCAGGAAACTCAGCACCACGATGACGACGACCAGCATCACGGTCGGAACGCCACCGATGCTCGCGGCGGTCAGGATGTGGAGCTTCGCCCCGAGGTAGCCGAAGAACGCGACGTACAGCGCGCCCGGGATGGTGTAGGCGAAGAGATCGAAGACGCCGATCACGAAGTTCACCGGCTCATCCAACCATCTTCAGCGCGGGGTGTGGTCGTGAGTGACGATTCGTGTTGCCGGGCCGGAAGGCGTGACTCGCGTGATCAGAGACGTGACTCGCGTGATCGGGCGGCGAACTCGCGTGATCAGACGGACGACAACACCTCGGCGAGGGCGGCCAGGAACCGGTCCACTGTCTCCCGGTCCCGCACGGCGATCCGCAGGTAGCGCGAGTCCAAGCCCGGGAAGGTGTCCCCGCGCCGGACCGCGAAACCGTGCTCCCGCAACCGTTCCCGAACCATGTCCGCACCGGGAAGGCGCACGAGCACGAAAGGACCGCGCGGCTCCCCCTGCACCTCTACGCCCAGCCCGGTCAGGCCCGAGACCAGGTACTCCCGGTCCGATTCCGCCGACACCGCGAGCTTCTCGGCTTCCTCCAGCGCCGCCGGACGGCAGCACGCCACCACGGCGACGGCGGCGAGCGAGGACACCGACCAGGGCGGCTGGACCGCGCGCAGACTGTCCACAACGGACTCTTCCGCTAGGACGTATCCGGCGCGCAGCCCGGCGATCCCCCAGGTTTTCGTCAGGCTCCGGAGGACGGCGAAACCCGGTTGTCCCGCAACGCTTTCGGTCTCGCCGGGAACGGCGTCGAGGAAGGCTTCGTCGACGACGACCAGTCGGCCGGGGCGTCGCAGAGCGAGCAGGTCCGCGGCCGGGTGCAGCACCGAAGTCGGGTTCGTGGGGTTCCCGACGTAGACCAGGTCGGCCTCTTCCGGAACGGATCCGAGGCGGAAGCCGTCGTCATCGGAGAGCAGCACCCGGTGCACGGGATGGCCTGCCGCGCGCAGGGCGGCTTCGGGTTCGGTGAACTGCGGATGCACGACCACCGCGTGCGCAGGTCGCAACGCCGTGGCCAGCAGCGTGAAGGCCTCGGCCGCGCCCGAAGTCACCAGCACCTGGGACTCCGGCAACCCGTGCCGGCGAGCCACCGCGGTCACCGCGGCGGTGACGTCCGGATACGCGGCCAGGTCGTCCAGGGCCGCCGCCAGTTCGGCGCGCAGCCAGGCGGGCGGCGCGGGGAGCCGGACGTTGACCGCCAGATCGACGAGCCCTTCGCCGACCTCGCGGTCTCCGTGGTGCCAGAGGTCGTAGTCAGCCATGGGCGTGGACAGCGGCGGCGAACCGCTCCGCGAGTTCGGGGTAGCCCGCCCAGTGGACGTGCAGGTACGACGCGTGCAGCGACGCCGACGCGAAACCGTCGGGGGTGCGGTCCCAGCCCCAGGCGGGTGTCGGACCACTGCCGGGTTCGACGATCGTGCGGTGGAACTCGTGGCCTGTGACGCGCTGTCCGGCGACGGTCAGCACGGTGTCCGCGGGCGAGAAAGCCTTGCGGTAGCCGAGTTTCCCGCGCTTGGTCATGGTGGCCGAAGCGTCGAGGACACCGGTCATCGGCATCCCGTCGATGTCCTGGCACAGGTACAGCAGCCCGGCGCATTCGGCCACGACGGGCATTCCGTCGCCGACAGCGCGAGCCACCGCGGTCCGCAACGGGACGTTCGCCGACAGCTCTTCGGCGTGCACCTCGGGGAAGCCGCCGCCGAAGTACAGCCCGGCGCAGCCCTCGGGAAGTTCCTTGTCCTGCAACGGATCCACCTCGACGACGTCGACACCGGCGGCGGCGAGCAGTTCGTCGGCCTCGGTGTAGCGGAAGGTGAACGCCGGACCGGCCGCGACGGCGACGACCGAACGCCGTCCGTCATGCGCGAGCGAAGGCCGCCAAGGCTCGCCTGAAAGCCGGGGCGCCGAGCGCGCGACCTGGACGACGGCGCCGAGGTCGACGCCCTCGCTGATCCATCCGGCCAGTTCCGGCAGCAGCCGCTCCGACTCGCTCGCCCGTTCCGCCGCCGGGACCAGACCGAGGTGACGGCTGGGCGCGTGGATCTCTTCGTTGCGGTACAACGTTCCCAGCAGCGGGACGCCGGTCGCCTCCAGCGCGGTGACGATCTCGTCCGCGTGCCGCTGCGAGCCCAGCTTGTTGAGGATCACGCCGGCGAGCCGGACGCGGGTGTCGTACTGCGCGAACCCGAGCACGGTCGCCGCGACACTGCGCGACGCCGCCGAAGCGTCCACCACCAGCACGACCGGGGCGTCCAGCAGCCGCGCGACATGCGCCGTCGACGCGTAGCCCTCGGTGCCCAGCGCCCCGTCGAACAGGCCCATCACGCCTTCGATGATCGCGATGTCGGCCCCGGCGGAACCGTGCCGCAGCAACGGGATCAGCTGATCCTCGCCTTGCAGGAACGGGTCGAGGTTGCGGGCGGGCCGCCCGGTGGCCAGCGCGTGGTAGCTCGGGTCGATGAAGTCGGGGCCGACCTTGTGGCCGGACACCTTCAGCCCTCGCGCGCGCAACGCCGCCATGAGACCCGCGGCGATCGTGGTCTTGCCGTGCCCGGACCCGGGCGCGGCGATGACCACGCGATTCACCATTCGATGCCTCGCTGGCCCTTTTGCCCGGCGTCCATCGGATGCTTCACCTTGGTCATCTCGGTGACCAGGTCCGCCGCCTCGATCAGCTCCGGCGGCGCGTACCGGCCGGTGATCACGACATGCTGGTGGCCGGGACGCGAAGTCAGCGTCGAGACGACGTCGTCGACTTCGAGCCAGCCCCATTTGAGCAGGTAGCTGAACTCGTCGAGGACGTAGAAGTCGTGGGTCTCGGCGGCGAGACGGCGTTTGATCTCGGCCCAGCCCTCGCGGGCGTTGGCGGCGTGGTCCTCGTCGGACCCGGACTTGCGCGCCCAGCTCCAGCCCTCGCCCATCTTGTGCCACTCGACAGCGCCGCCCTGGCCGGTGTCTTCGTGCAGCTTGCCGAGCGCGCGGAACGCGGCTTCCTCGCCGACACGCCATTTCGCCGACTTGACGAACTGGAACACGCCGATCGACCAGCCCTGGTTCCACGCGCGCAACGCCATCCCGAACGCGGCCGTGGACTTCCCCTTCATCTCGCCGGTGTGCACGGCGAGCAAAGGACGGTTGCGACGCTGACGCGTGGTGAGCCCGTCGTTCGGCACCGTTTCCGGTTTGCCCTGGGGCATTACGCCGCCTTTCCGGAGATGCGGCTACGGACGGCGCCCGCGAGGGTGTCGGCGGCGACCTCGGTGACCGGAACGTGTTCCGCGCCCAGGTGTTCCGCCAGTTCCGCGGCGAGCCCGAGGCGCATCTTCCCGCTCTCGCAGTCCATCACGACCGAAGTCACGTTCCCGGCCAGCAATCCGGCCGCCTGCTGTGCCCGTTTGACGGCGTCCGCGCCGCTGGTCGCGCGGCCGTCGGTGACGACGACGAGCAGCGGACGCCGCAGCGGATCCCGGACGGCCTCGATCCGCAGAACCCGTGCCGCCTCAAGGAGTCCCTCGGCCAGCGGGGTCCGGCCGCCGGTCGCGAGACCGTCCAAACGGGACGCCGCGGCGTCGACGCTGATCGTCGGCGGGAGCGCGAGTTCGGCACCGGAGGCCCGGAAAGTCACCAGGCCCACCTTGTCGCGGCGTTGATAGGCGTCGAGCAGCAGCGAAAGCACGGCGGTCTTGACCTCACGCATCCGCTGGCGCGCGCCCATCGAGCCGGACGCGTCGACGCAGAACAGCACCAGGTTGCCCTCGCGCCCTTCCCGCCGGGCGAACCGCAGGTCCTGGGACCGCACCACGAGTCCGGCGCCGCTGCGGCCGCGAGACCGCTGGTGCGGCGCGGCCGCGCGCACGGTCGCGAGCAGATGCGGGTGCCCGTCCTTGGTCCCGGCGGGCTGGACGCCGATGGTCCGCCCGTTGTCGGTGATCGCCCTCGACCGCCGTCCGGCGGCGCCCTCACCGGTGCCCTTCACCTCGAAACGCCTGGCACGAAAGGCTTCCCCGGCACCGACCGGCTTCTGGTCACCGCCGCTCCGTCCGCCTCCCGACGGCTCTTCGCCACCTTCCGACGAAGACGGCGGCGGCCCCGAAGCCTCGCCGCCCTCCGGCGGGGTACCGGAACCGGGACCGTCATCGTCGGGGCCGGGGTCCTCGGGCTGCGCGTCCTGGAGCGCCTGCTCCAGCTGTTCCTCGGAGATTCCGGGCGCGTCGAAGGGATTGCGGCGACGGCGGTGCGGCAGCGCGAGCCGGGCCGCGACCCGGACGTCCTCGGTGGTGACCTCGGTCCGCCCGGCCCAGGCGGCGTGCGCGACGGCGGTCCGCGCGGTCACGATGTCCGCGCGCATGCCGTCGACCTCGAACGACGCGCACACCTCGGCGATCTGCCGCAGCGCGTCGTCCGGCAGTTTGACCGACGGCAGAAGTCGTTGCGCCGCCTCGATGTCGGCCGCCAGTTCGGCGTCGGCCGCCGCGTACTGGCCGGCGAAACCGTCGGGGTCCGCTTCGTAGGCGAGCCGCCGCCGGACGACCTCGACGCGCAGTTCGGGATCCCGGCTCGACGCGACCTCGACGGTGAGCCCGAAGCGGTCCAGCAGCTGCGGCCGCAGTTCGCCTTCCTCCGGGTTCATCGTGCCGATCAGCACGAACCGGGCGGCGTGCGACACCGAGACACCCTCGCGTTCGACGGTCGCGCGGCCCATGGCGGCGGCGTCGAGCAGCGTGTCGACCAGGTGATCGTGCAGGAGGTTGACCTCGTCCACGTACAGCAGCCCGCGATGCGCGGCCGCGAGCAGGCCGGGCTGGAAGTCGGTGACGCCGTCGGCGAGCGCGCGTTCCAGGTTCAGCGAACCGATCACGCGGTCTTCCGCCGCGCCGACCGGCAGTTCCACCAGCCGCGCGGGACGGCGATGCGCGGCCGAACCCTCGGCGTGCGGGCCGTCCGGGCAGGCCGGGTCGGGTTCGACGGGGTCGCAGGAGAACCGGCAAGCGTCCACGACGTCGACGCCGGGCAGCAGTCCGGCCAACGCGCGCACCATCGTGGACTTCGCCGTGCCCTTCTCCCCGCGCACGAGCACCCCGCCGACAGCGGGCGAGATGGAGGACAGCACCAGCGCCAGGCGCAGATCCGGCATCCCCACAACGGCGGTGAACGGGTACGGCTTCACAGCACTCCCTCATCCTCGACGATCCGGTGCGATCATCGCATAGGAAAACCGTCGTCTAGCGTGACCGAGGTGCGCGAAAAATCACCCCTGACGGTCGTCGGGATCGGGACCGACGGCTGGTCCGGCCTGTCCGGGCAGGCCAGGGAAGCGGTGCTTCGTGCGGACGTCGTCGTCGGCGCGCCGCGCCAGCTCGCGTACCTGCCGGCCGGGGTGAAATCCGAACCGTGGCCAAGCCCGCTCCTGCCCGCCCTGGACCACTTCCTCGCGGGCCGAAGCGGCGTCTGTGTGCTGGCCAGCGGCGATCCACTCCTGTCCGGCATCGGCACGACGCTGATCCAGCGCGGCTACGACGTCGAGGTCCTGCCCGCGCTCTCCTCGGTGACGCTCGCCCGCGCGAGGCTCGGCTGGTCGGCGGAGGAGACCGAGGTGGTGACGGTCGTCGGCCGCGCGATCGGCCGGGTGAGCCGGGCACTGGCGCCCGGCCGGAAGATCCTCGTCCTCGGCGCGAACGCCGAAGACCTGCTTGACCTGCTCAAAGCCCGCCGGTACGAGAAGAGCCGCGTCACCGCGCTGTCCGACCTCGGCGGCCCCGACGAGCGGATCGGCCCCGGTTCGCTGACCGTGTTCGCCATCGAGGCCGACGGCCCCGCACTGCCGCTGACCGGGCTGCCGGACGACGCTTTCGAGCACGACGGCCAGCTCACCAAACGCGACCTGCGCGCGTCCGCGCTGGCCAGGCTCGCGCCGTCACCCGGTGAGCTGCTGTGGGACGTCGGCGCGGGCGCGGGCAGCGTCGGGATCGAGTGGTCCCGCGTGCATCCGCTGAACCGGGCGATCGCGATCGAGCGGTCGCCGGAGCGAGCCGCCAGGATCACCCGGAACGCGCACGCGCTCGGCGTCCCGGAACTCGACGTGGTGATCGGCGCGGCCCCGGACGCACTCGAAGGGCTGAGCAGGCCGCACGCGATCTTCATCGGCGGCGGGCTGACCGTGCCCAGGGTGCTGGACTCCTGCCTGGCGACCGGCGCGCGGATCGTCGCGCACGGCGTGACCCTCGAATCCGAACAGGCCCTGGCCCGCGCGTACACCGAACACGGCGGCGAGCTGATCCGCGTCGGCGTCGAGCAGGCGGCGCCGCTGGGCGGATTCACCGGCTGGACCCCGGCGCGAGCCGTGACACAGTGGAATCTTCGGAGCAAACCATGACCGTCCACTTCATCGGCGCCGGTCCCGGCGCCGCCGACCTCATCACCGTGCGAGGCCGTGACCTGCTGGGCCGCTGCGGAACCTGCCTGTACCCCGGCAGCATGACGCCGACAGCGCTCCTGGAGTACTGCCCTCCGGAGGCGGTGCTCGTCGACACCGCGAACCTCGACCTCCCCGCGATCGTCGAGCGGATGGTCGAAGCCCACAGAGGCGGCCACGAGATCGCACGGCTGTGCTCGGGCGATCCGTCGATCTACAGCGCTGTCGCCGAACAGATGCGCCGCCTCGACGCGGCCGGTGTCCCCTACGACGTCACCCCCGGCGTCCCCGCGTTCGCCGCCGCGGCCGCGTTGCTCAACCGCGAACTGACCGTGCCCGAGGTCGGCCAGAGCCTGGTCATCACCCGCGCCCAGGCCCGCTCCACGGCCATGCCGCCGGGTGAGACGCTGGCGAACTTCGCGCGGACCGGCACCACGCTCGCGCTGCATCTGGCGATCAACCGCATCGAGCAGGTGGTCGACGAACTGCGGCCGTTCTACTCCGAAGACTGCCCGGCGGCGGTGGTCGCGCTGGCGAGTCAGCCGGGTGAGCAGGTGTTGCGCGGCACGCTCGGCACGATCGCCGCGCAGTCCCGTGCGGCCGGGATCAGCCGCGCCGCGATGATCTTCGTCGGAGAAGTCCTTGCGGCCGAAGGATTTCCCGATAGCTTTCTCTATTCGGCCACTCGGGATCGCGCGAACCAACCGGAGTCACTGTGAAGAGTCTGCGCTGGGGCCTGCTGGCCGCCGGGACCATCGCCGCCGAGTTCGCGGCGGGCGTCGAGGAGAGCAAGCACGGTGTCCTCGAAGCCGTCGCCGCCCGTTCCGGTGACCGGGCGGCCGAGTTCGCGAGCCGCTTCGAGATCCCTAAATGCTATGGCTCCTACGAGGATCTGCTCGCCGATCCGGACGTCGACGCGGTCTACATCTCGACGCCGCATCCGATGCACGGCGAGTGGGCGATCCGGGCGGCCGAGGCGGGCAAGCACATCCTGTGCGAGAAGCCGCTGACCGTGTCGGTCAGTGAGGCCGAAAAGGTCATCGAAGCGGCGCGGGTCAACGACGTCTTCCTGATGGAGGCGTTCATGTACCGGCTGCATCCGCAGATCCGGCGGCTGGCGGAGCTGATCTCGTGCGGCGCCATCGGCGAGGTCCGCGCGGTGGACGTCGCCTTCAGCTACAACTTCGCCGTGCCCCGGCTCACCGATCCGGCGCTGGGCGGCGGCGGGATCTTCGACGTCGGCTGTTACTGCACCTCGCTCGCACGGCTGGTCTCGCAGGCGGCGACCGGACAGCAGGTCGTCGAGCCCGAGGAGGTGCTCGGGATGGCGCGGCTCGACGCGAACGGCGTCGACGAGTTCGCGTCCGGGCTGCTGCGGCTGCCGGGCGGGATCATCGCGCAGGTGTCCTGCGGGTTTCAGCTGACGCAGGACGACCACATCCGCGTCTACGGCTCGCAAGGGCAGCTGTACGTGCCGAAACCGGCGTGGATCCACGAGATGCGCAAGCCGAAGACCTCGCGGATCGTCCTCACGCCGGAAGGCGGCGAGCCTGAGGTGATCGAGGTCGAAGCGACTCAAGGCCTCTTTGCTCGCGAAGCCGACCACGTCGCCACGCACCTCGCCGACCGGCAGGCACCCGAACTCACCTGGGCCGAAACGCTCGCCAACCTGCGCACGCTGGAACGGTGGCGCGCGGCCGTGGCGCGATGAAGCTGCTGATCCTGGGCGGCACCGGCGAAGCACGGGAACTGGCCACAGCGCTGGTCAAGCAAGGCGAGCACGTCGTGTCTTCGCTGGCGGGCCGCGTCGCGCGACCGAAACTCCCCGACGGCGAAACCCGTGTCGGCGGCTTCGGCGGCCCGGAAGGTCTCGCGCGCTGGCTGACCGAGAACGACGTCGACGCGATGATCGACGCCACCCACCCTTTCGCCGAGCGCATCGGCGCCAACGCGGCCGAAGCCGCCCGCTCGACGGGAACGCCGCTGCTCAGGCTCGCCAGACCGGGCTGGACCGAACAGCCCGGCGACACCTGGCACTGGGCCGACGACCTCGACCACGCCGCGCGACTGCTGCCGGCTTTGGGCGAGCGCGTGTTCCTCACCAGCGGACGTCAGGGGCTCGCCGCTTTCGCCGGCCTCGGCCTGTGGTTCCTGATCCGGTGCGTCGACCCGCCCGAGGCACCGCTCCCCCGGCGGCACGAAGTCCTGCTCGACCGAGGGCCGTACACGCTGGAGAGGGAACGCGCGCTGATGGAACGGCACGACGTCGGGGTGCTCGTCACCAAGGACAGCGGCGGCGCGATGACCGCCGCGAAGCTCACCGCGGCTCGCGGGCTCGGCCTCCCGGTGGTCGTCGTCCGGCGTCCGCGACGTCCCGAAACAGCCAGCGTGACGTCGGTTCGGGACGCCCTAACCTGGATCGGGGTCGCGACGAAGGGCAGCCCTGCGTAAGCCGTTCGGACCAGACCCGTTAGCGTTGCGCCGATGCGTTTGATCGCTGTCACGCTGGGGTTGCTCTCCGCCTTGTGCGCATTGGCTTTCCCCTTCCTGCCGGTGGTGCAGGACACAGCGGAGGTCGTCTGGCCAACGGGCGGCGACACCCGCTCCGTCAACGCGCCCTTGACCGGGTACTGGGCCCAGGACCTCCGTGTCGACCTGCCGTGCACGACCGTCCGGTCGCTCGACGCGCGTTCGCAGGGCCAGGCACTGCTGTTCTCCACCGTGCCCGACGGCCGCACCGACCCGCGCGCGGGCAAGGGTGTCGGGCTGCAGCTGCGCATCGACAACGGCGTGCTGCTCGCGTCGAGCCAGGGACAGCAGATCGTGCAGCAGCCGCTGCCCGAAAACAAATGCGACATCAAGCTTTCGGCCGACGCGAACCAGATGACGCTGACCGTCGCCGAGACCGTGGTGTTCCACGCCGAGGGCGACGTCCGGCCTCGGCTGGTCGGGATCTACTCGTCGATCAACGCGGGCAAGGACCCGATCGCCGGCCTGCACGTCTCGGTCGTCCCGGACACCCGCTACCAGACGTCACCGACGGTGCTGAAGTGGATCGTCGGCGTGCTCGCGGCGCTCGGCTTCATCGGCTGCCTGATCGCGGTGTGGCGGATGGACTCCGGGTCCGCCCGCCGCGCTCCGCGCTGGGCGCCGGTCGGCTGGTGGCGGCTGACCGCCCGCGACGCGACGGTGATCATCGCGCTCGGCGCGTGGGTCTTCATCGGCCCGGTCACCTCCGACGACGGCTACATCCTCACGATGTCGAGAGTGGCCGAAGAGACCGGCTACCTCACGAACTACCACCGCTGGTTCGGCGTCGCCGAGGCCCCGTTCGGCTGGTTCTACCACGTGTATCAGCTGATGGCGCACGTCAGCACGGTGCCGCCGTGGATCCGGCTCCCGTCGTTCCTGCTCGGCGTGCTGAGCTGGCTGCTGATCAGCCGCGAGGTCATGCCCCGGCTCGGCACCCAGGTCCGGATGAGCCGCGCGGCCGGCTGGGCCGCCGCCGCGGTGTTCCTGGTCTGGTGGATGCCGTTCAACAACGGTGTCCGGCCGGAACCGGTCGCCGCGCTGGGCTCGCTGCTGGCGATCTGCGCCGTCGAACGCGCGCTGGTGACCCGCCGCCTGCTGCCGCTGTGCCTCGGGCTGACCGCCGCCGGGTTCACCCTGGCCGCGACGCCGACCGGGCTGATCGCGGTCGCCCCGTTCCTGGTCGCCGCGCGCCCGCTGTTCAAGCTGGTCCGCCAGCGCGCCGAGAACGGCTGGCTGCCGGTGCTCGCGCCGGTGCTGGCCGCCGGGCTGCTGGTGCTGGTCGTGGTGTTCGCCGACCAGACCTTCGCCACCGTGCAGGAGGCGACCCGGATCCGCACCCTGGTCGGCCCGAACCTGTCGTGGTTCCAGGAACTCGCGCGCTACCAGTTGCTCTTCGAAAGCCTGCCGGACGGGTCGGTGCCACGCCGGTTCCCCGTGCTGCTGGTGCTGCTGTGCACCGGGACCTGTCTGGTGGTGCTGCTGCGCCGCGGCCGGATCCCCGGCGCCGCGCTCGGCCCCAGCCGTCGCCTGATCGGCACGGTCGCGCTGTTCTTCCTGCTGCTGGCGCTGACCCCGACCAAGTGGACGCACCACTTCGGCGCGTTCGCCGCGGTGGGCGCGGCCATGGCGGCGCTGACCGCGCTGGCGACGAGTTCGACGGTGCTGCGGTCGAGACGGAACCGGGCGGCGTTCCTCGCCGGGCTGCTCGTGGTCGGCGCGCTGGCCGCGACCGGGCCCAACTCGTTCTGGTTCGTCTCGAAACTCGGCGTGCAGTGGACCGCGGTGGCGCCGTCGATCGGCGGGATCCCGCTGTCGACGATCCTGCTGGTCGCGGCCGCGATCTCCGGGATCTACGCGTTCGTGGAGAACGTCCGCGCGCACCGGCCCGGTCAGCAGGCGGGACCGCAGGAAGGACGGAGCCGCTCGCTGCGGCTCGGGTCGCTCTCGCTGGTGGTCGTCTGCGGTCTGATGGCGACGGGCGAGTTCGTCAGCATGGCGTGGGCGATCCACAACCAGCAGGGGTCTTACAGCCTCGGCGCCGCGAACTTCGGGCATCTGTTCGGCAAGAGCTGCAACCTCTCCGACCACGTGATGGTGGAACGCGACGCCGCGACCAGCATCCTTCGGGCCCAGCCCGAACAGCGGACGGTGCCGGTCAAGAAGGAGGAGCCGCCCGCCGGGCAGACCCCGCCGCCGTTGCCCGATCCCGAGCAGGACAACGGCCGCGTGCAGACCGGGTTCCACACCCGCGCGATCGACGACAAGGACCCGCTCGCGGAACCTCCGCACGGCTTCAAGCCCGACGAGGTGCCGATGTGGAGCAGCTTCCTCGACCCCGAAACGCGGGCCGGACGGCTGCGCAGCGACTGGTACGCCCTCGCCGAAAAGCCCGCCGACGGCCAGATCGTGGTCGCCACCGCGGGCGCGGCCCGGCGGCCGACGTCGGTCAGCCTCGACTACGGCGTGAACACCCCCGAAGGCGTGAAGGTCGTCCGCAGCCAGTTCGTGCTGCCGCCGGGTGCCGGGACCAACGGCTGGAACGACACCCGGATCAACCTGCGCGACCTCCCGGCCGAGACGACGTCCGTGCGGATCAACATCGTCGACAACGACCTCACCGAGGACGGCTGGATCGCCGCGTCCGCGCCGCGCGTGCCGACGTTCACCACGCTGACCGAGAAGATCGCGGGCAAACCGGTGTACGTCGACTGGCCCGCGTCGTTCGTCTACCCGTGCGTCGAGCCGGTGACCTCGCACGACGGCATCTCGAAGATGCCCGAGTACCGGATCACCGCGGGCGCCGTCGCCGACGAGGCGAACTGGGCGTCCAGCACCAACGGCGGCCCGATCGGCTGGCTCGAAGAGGTCGCCGCCGAACCCGAGGTGCCCAGCTACCTGATCGGCCAGCCCAGCCAGTCCTGGGGCCAGCTGCTGCAGGTCGAACCGTTCACCGAGGGCATCGCGCCGACGATCATCCACGGCGAGAAGGTCGTGCCCGGCTGGTGGTCGCCGGGTCCCGGCCCGCGGCAGCCGAACGGCAAGGACCCGACCCGCTAGACGTCACTCGCGTGTCTGAACCCGTGACTCGCGTGTTTGGAGGCGGAACTCATGAGTTCCGGCTCCAAGCACGCGAGTTCCGCCTCTGATCACGCGAGTCACGGGTTCCATCACGCGAGTTACGGGGTCAGGCTCGTCAAAGCGGCCGGAAGCGCACCCTCGTGGAGGACGCCGAGCCGCTGCGTAGCGCGCGTAAGCGCCACGTAGAGCTCAGCCGCGCCGCGCGGGCCATCGGCCAGGATCCGTTCCGGGTCCACGACGAGGACGGCGTCGAACTCGAGCCCCTTCGTCTCCGAGGCGGGCACGGTGCCCGGCATCCCCGGCGGCCCGATCACGACGCTGGTGCCTTCACGCCCGGCCTCGTCCTTGACGAACTCCTCGATGGCGCCGGCCAGGGAGTCCGCGGAGACCTGCCGCGCCCACGGCCGGACACCGTTGGACCGCACCGATTCCGGCGCCCGGACGTCCGGCGCGAACTCGGCGAGCACCGACGCGGCGACGGCCATGATCTCCGACGGCGTGCGGTAGTTCACCGTCAGCGACCGGTACACCCAGCGGCCCGGCACGTACGGCTCCAGCATCGCGCCCCACGACCGCGCCCCGGCCTCGGACCGGCGCTGCGCCAGATCCCCGACGACGGTGAACGACCGGTTGGGACAACGCCGCATCAGCACCCGCCAGTCCATTTCGGACAGTTCCTGCGCCTCGTCGACCACGACGTGCCGGTACGTCCAGTCCCGGTCCGCCGAGGCACGCTCGACGAGGCTGCGCGTGTCGTGCTCGACGAAGCGGTCGGCGAGTTCGTCGGCGAAGAGGAGGTTCTCCGCCGACAGCATGACGTCCTCGTCCATCTCCTCGCGGTCGAGCTTCATCGTGTCGAGCACACCTTCCGCGTACTCGGCCTCGGCCTTCTTCTCCCGCGCGAGGGCCTTCTCCGCCGCCTGGTCCGCGGTCTTGTCGCGGCCGAGCAGATCGACGAGTTCGTCGAGCAGCGGCGTGTCCGACACCGTCCAGGCTTCCCCGTCCGCGCGCAGCAACGCCTGATCGGCACCGGCCGCGCGAAGCCGTTCCGAGGACGAGAACAGCGACCCCAGCAGGCTTTCGGGCGTCAGGATCGGCCAGAGCTCGTCGAGCGCGGTGGTGAACGTCTCGCTCTCGGCCAGTTCCTTCAGCAGGTCCTTCCGCAGTCGCTCCCATTCGTCACGGTCGTCCCGGCTGAGCCAGCCGCGGCCGATCCGCGCGATCGCCCGCTCGGTCAGGACGTAGGTGACGATGTCGGTGAACGTCACCCTCGCTTCGTTGTGCGGCAAGCCACTCTTGCGCGCCTCGTCCCTGGCCCATTCCGCGGTCTCGGCGTCGATCCGGACCGTGACGTCGGCCAGCTCGATCAGCACCGGCTCCTCCGGCAGCCGCTGACGGTCGGCGACGGCGGCCTTGAGGACGTCCAGCATCTTCAGCGACCCCTTGAGCCGCGTCGCCTCCGGACCGTCCTCGGCGGTGACCTGCTTGCCGGGCACGAAATCACCGGTGGTCATGAACACCACATCGGTCTCGCCCAGCGACGGCAGGACCCGCCCGATGTGGTGCAGGAACGCCGGATTCGGCCCGACCACGAGCACGCCGTGGCGTTCCATCCGCTCGCGCTGCGTGTAGAGCAGGTACGCGACGCGGTGCAGCGCCACCACGGTCTTGCCGGTGCCCGGCCCGCCCTCGATCACGAGCACCCCGGGGTGCTCGTGCCGGATGATCTCGTCCTGTTCGGCCTGGATCGTCGCGACGATGTCGCGCATCCCGTCGCCACGCGGCGCGTTGACGGCCGCGAGCAGCGCCGCGTCACCCTCCGCGTCGCCGCCGGGGCGGCCGAACACCTCGTCGGTGAACCCGAGCAGCTCACGCCCGTGCGTGTGGAACTGACGGCGACGGCGCATCTTCTCCGGCGTCGCGGCGGTCGCGGTGTAGAACGGGCGCGCCGCCGGGGCACGCCAGTCGAGCAGCACCGGTTCGTAGTCGTTCTCCTCGTCGAAGAGACCGATGCGGCCGATGTGGGAGGTCTCCCCCGCGAGGCTGTCCAGCCTGCCGAAGCACAGGCCGTTGTCCACGACGTCCAGCCGCCGCGACTCCCTGCCCAGCGCGCGCACCTCGACGTCGCGTTCCATGGCCGTGCCGCCGGTCCCGCCCAGCGCGGCCTGGAACTCCCCCTTCACCCGCGCGCGTTCGGCGTCCAGGCGCGCGTAGAGCCCGGCGACGTAGTCGCGTTCGGACCGGAGCTCTTCTTCATGACCCTGAGTTGACACAGACTCCCATTTCGCCAGGTTTCGGCTACGGCGAGTGAGTCTGAAGCATGACCGGGGTCTTGTGGCAAGTCCCCCCATGCGCTATATGTTTATTACGGAGGGAGTTATCCCTTCAACACGGCGGCGCGTATTCGAGCCCCGGAAAGTACTTCTCCCACTCTTCCCTGGTGATCCTCGGCGTCGCCAGCCGGCAGATCTCCTCGCCCACTCGCGCGGTGTCCGTCTGCCACAGCTGGACACCGCTGCTCCCGATCGCGAGCGTATGCCCGTCGTCCCGGTACGCCAGCGAGTTGACCGTCGCGGCGAAGCCGGTGAGCTGCGCCGATTCGACCGGATTCCGCGGATCGGCCAGATCCCAGACGCGCACCGTCCGGAACGCCGAAGCCGCCAGTTCCTTCCCGGTCGGGCCGAACACGAGCGGCCCGACGCCTTCGGGATGGCCGCCGAGTTTCGCCAGCCGCACGGCGTGCGCGCGATCGGTGATGTCCCACAGGTAGACGTTCCGGTCGCTGCTGCCCGCCGCGACCGTGCGGCCGTCGGGGCTGAGCGCCATCTTGAACAACGTGCCGCTGTCGGGCCACAGGGTCGACACCAGCCCCGGTCGTTTGGGGTCGGCGACGTCCCACAGTGTCACGGCGGACGAGTCGGGGCCTTGACCGGACACGAGCGTCCGCCCGTCGGGGGTGAACGCGAGCGACCAGACCGTGCCGTCACCGACCGGCAGCACCCGAGGCTCGGCGAAGCGCGTCGGATCGCCGACGTCCCAGAGCTGGATCGGCCCGTCGTCGTGGCCGGAGGCGAAGGTCTTCCCGTCCGGGCTGAACGCGAGCGAGTAGGTCGGCAAGACCGTGGTCGACGCCGTCAGTTTCGGGGCGGCCGGATCGCCGATGTCCCAGCGCTGGAGCACGAACTTCCCGCCGACACCGGCGCCGTCGTGCGCCGCCAGCGCGAGGCTGCGCCGGTCCGGGCTCAGCGCCACGGCGGTGACGGTGGCCGGGCCGGGGAGTTTCGCGAGCTGTCTCGGGGCGCGGAGGTCGTCCATCGCCCAGAGCCGCACGTCGTCCCCGGAGGTGACGAGGATCCGGCCCTGCTCGGTGAACAGGCCCACGTTCCAGCCCGCGCTCGAAGCCAGCGCCAGTTCGCCGACGTCCTGCAGCCGGACGGTCCGGTCGGCGCTGGTGGACACGATCGTCTTGCCGTCCGGCGAGAACGCCGCCCACCAGATCGCGTTCGTGTGCCCGGACAGCGGCGGCAGTTCCTTCGCCGGTCCCGTGACGTCCCAAAGGCGGACGGACTGGTCGTCGCCCGCGGTCACCACGAGCCTCCCGCTCGGGCTGAACCCCGCCGCCCAGACGACGGCCGGGGTGGTCAACGTCGTCAGCGGGCGCGGCGCCGCCGGATCCGCGACGTCCCACAGTTTCGCCGTGCGGTCCCAGCTCGTGGTGAGCAGCCGTTTGCCGTCCGGGCTCCACGACGGGGTGAGCTGGAGGTCCTGGTGTCCGGAAAGGACGGAGCGCCGCCGCGGCGCGGACGGCGTGGTGACGTCCCAGAGTTCCGCCGTCCAGTTCGTGTTCGCGACCGCGAGCAGTTTGCCGTCCGGGCTGAACACGGCTCGTTCGAGCTGCCCGGCCGGGAGCACGCCGAGTGGTTTGGGCGCGCCGAGATCTCCGACGTCGGTGAGCCGCACGCGGTGCTCCACCGAACTGGTGACCAGAACACGGCCGTCGGGGCTGAAATCGGTGGAGAGCAAGGTGTCCTGATGACCGGTGACGTCGGCCTTCCGCACCGGGCGCCGCGGCTCGGTCAGATCCCAGAGCCGGACCCGGTGATCCCGGGTGACGGTCGCCAAAGCGTGTCCGTCGCGGCTGAACGCGAGCGGCCCGCGAACCTCCCCCGAACCGGGCAACGTCGACAGGAGCACCGGACGCCGCGAATCGGCGATGGACCACACCCGCGTCGACCGGTAGGAGTCGGAAGTAATCATGAGCTGCCCGCTCAGCACCACGGTGACGTCTCCGGGGTCGAAGGTCATCCGGGTGGCGAACGGCGCCGCCATGGACGCGAGCAGGCCGTCGTGGGTCTCCTGGATCGGCGCGAGCCGGTACGCGGCGAGGCTGAGCTGCGTCGACAGCGCCGGGTTCGACTCCCGCAACGTCTTCGCGTCGACCACGGCCTTGCGCGCGAGCGCCACGTTCCGCTGATCGGTCGCGGTGTTCTCGGCATCGACGGCGTACACGATGGCCACCGCCGCCAGCACCAGCAGCACGTGAAGAAGCGCGACAAGTCTTCGCAGCCTCTTGGTCCGTTTGCGGACGACGGCGGTCTCCTCGGCTTCGGCGTCGAGCCCTGCCTCCAGGAACTGCCGCTCGCGCGTGCTCAGCGCGTCCGGCTCCCTGGCCGCCCATTCGGCCGCGAGACCCAGCCGCGTGCCGCGATAGAGGCTGCCCTTGTCGCGATCGAGCGACTCCCACAGATCGGTCGCCTCGGCCAGCTGTCGATGCAGGCGGTGCCCTTCGCGGTCCTCCGCGAGCCAGTCGCGCAGCCTCGGCCAGCTGCGGATCAAGGCCTCGTGCGCGATCTCGACGCCGTCGCGGTCGAGGACGAGCAGACGCGCGTCGGCGAGGCGTTCGAGGACCTCCCTGGTCGCCGGATCGTCGTCGAGCTCGCGCCGGTTGAGACGGCGCTTCGTGTCTTCAGTGCCTTCGCCGGGCGCGGTCAGCCGCAGGAAGATCTGCCGGACGACGCTCCGCCTGTCCGGCTCCAGATCCGTGTGGACGGCCTCCGCGGTCTGCGCGATCGCGTTCAGGATGCCGCCCGCCGCCTCGTACGCCGCGCTGGTCAGCGTGATCCCCTGACGCCGCCGCCAGGTCTCCAGCAGCGCGTGCGAGACGAGCGGGAGCATCGCGGGCTGGCCGGTGGCGTCGGCGACGAGCGTCGTGACCAGCGCGGCCTCGACCCGGCAGCCCGCGCGGACGGCGGGTTCGACGATCGCGGTCCGGAGTTCGTCGGCGGTCATCGGGCCGACCATCACCTGCGCGTCGGTCAGGGCCTCGACGAGCCCGGCGTGACGGCAGAGGTGACCGTAGAAGTCAGCGCGGACGCCGAGGACGACCCGGGTGCCGTGCTCGTCGCCGGCGAGCGCCAGCAGCGCGTCGACGAACTTCTCCCGTTCGGCCTGGTCACCGCAAAGCGTGTAGACCTCCTCGAACTGGTCGACGATCAGCAGCCGCCCCTCGGCGTCGAGGTCTTCTTCGAGCGGGTGCGCGCCAGGCGTGCGAAGGACGACAGGACGTTCGCTCACCGCCGCCAGCCCGGCCCGCAGGACGGACGACTTTCCCGAACCGGACGCGCCGAAGACGCCGACGAGCCGTCGTTCCGAGAGCTTGCCGGTCAGCTCGGCGACCAGGCGCTCGCGGCCGAAGAACCGGGCGGCGTCGGCGGTCTGGAACGCGGCCAGCCCCAGGTACGGGAGTTCAGCGGCAACACAGTCGTCAGGGACCTCGGACGCCGCCGCGAGCCCGGCGGCGACCGCGCGCCAGCGTTCCTCCCAAGTCGCGACGTCGCCGCCGCACGCGGTGACGTACGCGGTCGTGACCGCCAGCCCCGGCAGTTTCCGGCCGCCCGCCGCTTCGGACAGCGCGGCGGCCGAGTAACCGGCGCGGGTCGAAAGCTCGCGGTACGTCGGCCCTCCGGCTTGCTCGCGAAGCAGGCGAAGATCCGCCGCGAACTCCACGACGACGTCTTCGCCCGGTCCCAGCGGACGCTCACGTCTCGGCACCAGGCCCCCCTGATTCGTCGAGCGTTATCGAATGGACATTGTTCACCGAAAACGGCCCGACACTGTACAAAAGTTCTGCGCTACAACCGAACGCGTGCCGATTCGAACCCCAGTGGTGAGCGTGGTCTTCGCCGGTGTCCCCGAGCCGCCCGTGTCCCCTGAGCTGGAGGTGTTCGCCCATACCCCCGACGAACGCGAAGCGATCTGGTTCGCCACCGCGCTGCGCCCGGACGTCCTGGTCCTGTCCGTTCACCCGCCCGCGCTCGACGGGCTCGCCATAACGCGCGAAGTGTCTTCCCGCGTACCGGGAACCGCCGTACTCGTGCTGACTCCGCCCGGCGACGGCGAATTCGTGGTCGCCGCGATGCTCGCGGGCGCCCGCGGGGTCCTGTCGCGGAGCGCCGGTCCCGACGACCTGATCCGGTTCATCCGCGGGGTCGCGGCGGGCGCGGTCGTGTTCGGCGAACGCGCCGCCGACCGGCTTTACGGCCTGCTGGCCGCTTCCCAGCCGGTCCGGGTGTTCCCCCGGCTGACCTCACGCGAGCACGAGGTGCTCGACCTCCTGGCCGGCGGGCTGGTGATCGCCCAGGTGGCACGGCAACTGGGACTCGCGCCCAAAACCGTGCGCAACGTCGTGTCGTCGATCCACGCCAAGGCCGGCACGGACGACCGTGAGGTGCTGCTCGGCCAGGCCCGGAACGCCGGGCTGGGCCGTCATTCGTAGCTGCGCGGCGTCCAGACGACTCCGTTCTCGGCGCGGGTCTTCGACGAACCCACGATCAGCAGGCACCGCATGTCCACTTCCGCGGGATCCAGGGTGCCGAGGGTGACGACGCGGATGTCCTCCTCCGGCCCGCCGACGTCCCTGGCGACGACCACCGGTGTCTCCGGGGCGCGGTGCCGGAGCAGGACGTCACGGGCCTGCGCGAGCTGCGTGGTCCGCGTGCGGGACGCCGGGTTGTACAGCGCGAGCACGAGATCCGCCGCGCCCGCCGCGTCGAGCCGTCGTTCGATGATCTCCCACGGCTTGAGCCGGTCGGACAGCGAAAGCACGCAGTAGTCGTGGCCCAGCGGTGCCCCGACCCGGGACGCGGCCGCTTGCGCGGCTGTCACGCCCGGCACGATCCGCACCCGCGTACCCGCGCCGTGCCCGGCCGCGACCTGCTCCAGCACGGCCGACGCCATCGCGAACACCCCGGGATCACCCGAGGAGACCACCGCGACCTTGGCGCCGTTCGCGGCCAGCTCCAGCGCTTCGACGGCGCGTTCGGCCTCGACCCGGTTGCCCGACGCGTGCCGCTGCTGGCCCGCGCGCTGCGGAACCCGCGCGACGTAGGGGCCGTAGCCGACGATGTGCTCCGCCGCGGCCAGTTCCTCTGTCGCTTCAGGGGTCAGCCAGCCGGGGCCCGCCGGGCCGAGGCCGACGACCACGACTTCGCCGCCGGTGTGTGTTTCCGGCTTCCGGGGGACTTCGGGTTCGTCGGCGAGGCGGGACGCGTACGCCGGGCTGGGCAGCAGCGCCAGCGAGAAGTACGGCACCGAGTCCGGGTCGACGTCGGCGAGCGGCTCGACGCGCTGCGCCTGCCAGGTCGCCCGTTCGATGTAGAAGGCGTCGTCCAGTTTCCCGGCCTCGGCCAGCGCCTCGCGGACGTTGCCGAACGTGCGGCCGAGTTTGAGCACCGCCGCGGCCTGTGTGTCGGCGAGGCGTCGCGCGAGTTCCGGCGCGGGCAGGGTGCCGGGCAGGATGGTGAGGACCTCGTCGCGCTGCACCAGCGGGCGGCCGAGCACCGACGACGCGGCGCTGACCGACGTCACGCCGGGCACCACGGTCGCCTCGTAGCGGTCCGCGAGCCGTTCGTGCATGTACATGTAGGAGCCGTAGAAGAACGGGTCGCCTTCGCAGAGCACCACCACGTCGCGTCCGGCGTCGAGGTGCTCGGCGAGCCGTTTCGCGCTCAGCTCGTAGAAGTCGGCGATGGCGCCTTCGTAGCCGCCGGGGTGATCGGTGGTCTCGGTGGTGACCGGGTAGACCAGCTTCTCCTCGACCTGGCCGTCCCGCAGGTACGGTTCGGCGACCGAACGCGCGATGCTCCGGCCGTGCCGCGCGCTGTGGTAGGCGATGACGTCGGCCTCGGCGATCAGCCGCGCGGCCTTGACCGTCATCAGTTCCGGGTCACCCGGCCCGAGCCCGACACCCCAGAGTTTCCCGAGCCCGCTCATTCGACCTCACTCGCCATCGCGTTGATCGCGGCGACGGCCATCGCGCTGCCGCCGCGTCGTCCGTGCACCACCAGATAAGGCGCCGGTGCCCGCTCGACGAGCTCCACTTTGGACTCGGCGGCGCCGACGAAACCCACCGGGACACCGATGATCGCCGCCGGGGCGCCGACCCCCTCGTCGAGCAGTTCCAGCAGGCGGAACAACGCGGTGGGCGCGTTGCCGATCGCCACCACGGAACCGGGCAGCTTGTCGCGCCAGAGTTCCAGCGCGGCCGCGGACCGGGTGGTGCCCATCCGCTCGGCCAGCCCCGGCACCTTCGGGTCGGACAGCGTGCACAGCACCTCGTTGGCGGAAGGCAAACGTTTGCGGGTCACGCCGGAGGCGATCATGTTGGCGTCGCAGAGGATCGGCGCGCCCGCTTCGAGCGCCGCGCGGCCGGATTCCACGACGTCCAGGCTGTAGCGGATGTCGTCGACCAGGTCGACCATCCCGCAGGCGTGGATCATCCGCACGGCCAGCACCGCGACGTCCTCGGGGAGGATCGCGAGATCCGCCTCCTCGCGGATGGTGGCGAACGAATGCCGGTAGATCTCGGCCCCGTCCCGGATGTAGTCGATCACTGCTGTCCCTTCGATTCGGCGCTGTCCTTCTCCGCCAACGTCCTCGCCAGCTCGCCGACCGGGACGAACGCCCCGTCGACCAGATAGCCGTCTTCCGTCGCGAGCACGTCGACGTGCTCGTGCGCGGGTTTTCCACATCGCCGTTCACAACCGGCGAAATGGGCCCTCGGGGCCTTGCCGACCCGCGCCGCGTCGGCCCGGACGTCGGCCGGCGACTTCGCGCAGCCCGGCCGTCCGATGCAGGCGCTGATCCCGAGCGACGGCTCGTCCGGATCGGTGATCAGGCCCGTGTCCGCTTCCAACGGGCCGAGGACCAGGATCGACCGCCACGGGGTGACCACGGCGTCCCCGGCGCGCGCGATCGCACGCGCCTGAGCCGAGGTCAGGCGACCGAGGACCGGGGCGACCGCGACCGCGTCACCGATCGGCCCGATCGGCAGGCCAGGCTTCGTCGCGAAGATCTCCGGCCGGGTTCGTTCCCCTGGGACGTCGCCGAGCAGCGGATCCGTGTCGGGAAGTTCGCTGACCCGCCAAGCCGCTCCCCTGGCCCCAAGGAACGCGCGCGCGATCGAAATCAGCGCGTCGACGGCGTGTTCCGGGCCGACGCGCAGGCCGGTGTCTTCGCCGGCGAGCAGCACCGCGCCGTCGCGCCAGCAGACGTCGGCGCCTTCCCCCGCGACGTCACCTTGACCGCCGTCGAGCGCGAAGAGGAAGCGTCCCGGGAGTTCGGCCAGCTCGGGGTCTGCGCACAGGGCCTTGTCGAGCGCGGCGGCGAGGTCCTGGGCGACGTCACTCAGCGGCGAGGCGAGGATGTTGCGGACGCGTTCGTGCGACGGCGAAGGCAGGAGCCCTGCCGCGGAGAGCCTGGTCGCGAGACCGGGACGGGTGACGCCTCGGAGCTGGACGTTGCCGCGCGAAGTGAGATGGAGAGCGCCGTCGCCGAGGTCGTCGGCGGCGTCCGCGAGAGCCCTGAACCTGTCCGCGGTGATGGCGCCACCGGGCAGCCGGACCCGGGCGAGGGGACCGTCCGCCGCGTCGTGCGTGGCGAAAACACCGGGGCACGCATCGGCTCGGACACGTGCGCTCGCGGACATGCGCTCACTGTAGATGGCCGATTTCGAGGAGAGTAATGGTCGGATCGAATGTAGTAGGTGTGCTACATTCGATCGCAGCACTGAGATGGGGGTGACCTATGAGAGATCCACACGACGTGATGATCTCCGTCCAAGATCTCCGGATGCGGTACGGGACGAACGACGTCCTCCACGGGGTGGACTTCACCGCGCACCGCGGCGAGGTGATCTGCCTGCTGGGGCCGAACGGGGCGGGCAAGACCACGACGATCGAGATCCTCGAAGGCTTCCGGATGCGGTCGGAGGGCGAGGTCAGCGTGCTGGGCATCGACCCGGCGCACGCGGACGAGGATTGGAGGGCGCGGCTGGGGGTCGTCCTCCAGTCCTGGCGCGACCACGCGAAGTGGCGGGTCCGGGAACTGCTGGAGCACCTGGGCGGCTACTACGCGCCGTACTCCACCGACCGCATCAAGCGGCCGTGGGATCCGGACGAACTGATCGCCGCGGTCGGGCTGACAGCGCACGCGGACAAGCGGGTCCGGATGCTGTCGGGCGGACAGCGGCGCCGTCTCGACGTCGCGATCGGCATCGTCGGCCGCCCGGAGCTACTGTTCCTCGACGAGCCGACAGCCGGCCTGGACCCGGAGGCGCGGCGCGAGTTCCACGAACTCGTGCACCGGCTCACCGATGACGACGACACGACGATCCTGCTCACCACGCACGATCTCGACGAGGCCGAGAAGCTGGCCGACCGGATCCTGATCCTGAACCACGGCCGGATCGTGGCCGACGGTTCGGCCGACGCGCTGAGCAGGCAGATCGCCGGCGAGGCCGAGGTGCGCTGGACGCTGGACGGCCAGCGGTTCGTCCACTCGACGACGGAATCGACGAAGTACGTGCACGAACTGTTCAAGCAGCACGGGGACGCCGTCGGCGACCTGGAGGTCCGGCGGGCGTCGCTCGAAGACACCTACATGACCCTGGTGCGCCAGGCGGAATCCCCGCTCGTGGAGGTGGGTGCGCGATGAACCCGGTTCAGCACAGTGTCCGGATGGGCGTCACACGAGGCTGGCTCGAAGCGCGCCAGATGATGACCAACCGCGAAGACCTGTTCAACACCTTCCTCTTCCCGGCGATCTTCGTCGTCGTCATGTTCTTCATGCGCGACGCGAAACTGCCGGGCATGGAGTTCTCGCTCGGCGCCGCGACCGTGCCGAGCGTGCTGGGTGCGTCGATCGTGTTCAGCGGCATGCTCGGGATGGCGGGGGTGCTCGCCGTCGAGCGCGAGGACGGCACGCTCCTGCGCGCCAAGGCGACCCCGAACGGCATGGTCGGCTACCTCGTCGGCAAGGTAGTCACGGTGTCGCTGAGCACGGTCATCGGGATGCTGCTGGTGCTGATCCCGAGCCTCATCCTGTTCGACGGCATCGCCCCGGGCGGGCTGACGTCCTGGCTGGGCCTGCTGTGGGTGCTGGTGCTCGGCCTGCTCGCCACCATGCCGCTCGGCGCGATCTTCGGCTCGCTGACCACCAACGCGCGCAGCATCGGCCTGATCATGCTGCCGACACTGGGCATCGGCGCGATCTCCGGGATCTTCTACCCGATCACCGCGCTGCCGGAATGGCTGCAAGGCGTCGGCCAGGTGTTCCCGATGTACTGGCTCGGTCTCGGCATGCGGTCGGCGCTGCTGCCGGACTCGACGGTGATGATCGAGATCGGGCAGTCCTGGCGGCCTTGGGAGACCCTCGGCGTGCTGGCCGTCTGGGCCGTGATCGGATTGGTGCTGGCCCCGGTGGTCCTGCGGCGGATGGCGCGCCGCGAATCCGGGTCCTCGGTGGCGGCACGACGGGAAAAGGCGATGCAGCGAATTGGCTAGCTCATGAGCGAGGTCGTTTACAACCGGATCGCGATGCTGAGGGCGGAACGGGGCATCTCCCGCCGCGAGCTGGCCGATGCGCTGGGCGTGCATTACCAGACCATCGGCTATCTCGAACGCGGCGAGTACAGCCCGAGCCTTTACCTCGCGCTGCGGATCGCGGAATTCTTCGAGGTGGCGGTGGAGATCATCTTCTCCACCGCGCCTTTCCCGCGGATCGGCGATTCCTCGTCGGAGCGGTCGGCCTGAACCATCGATCGGGGGAAAGGCTCCTCGCGCGCGGGCTGGCATACTGCCGTTGTCGGACCGTCACGTGGGGGGCGCCATGGGCAACGACACGACCAAACCCGGACGCCGGGGGCGAATCGCCAAGGCTCCCGAGGGTGACGAACCCGCGGCGGTCTTCGCCCGGCGACTGTGGGAGCTCAAGCAGGCCGCGGGGAATCCGTCCTACGACGCCATGCGCCAGGATCACGGCGCGCTCGTCTCGAAATCGGTGCTGTCGGCGGCCGCCCGTGGCGCGCAACTTCCTTCCTGGGACACGACCTGGGAGTTCGTCCGGTCGCTGGCGGTCGGCGTGCTCGGCCAGGACGAACAACGGGTCCGGGCGCAGTGGCGGCTGTGGTGGGACCAGGCTTCCGCCGCGATCCAGGTCCACGCCGAGCCGGTGGAACCCCCTCCGACGCCGCCGTGGATCAGGCGGCACCGGTGGTGGGCACTGGGCGCGGGCGTCGCGATCGGGGCGACGCTGGTCGTCGTAATGTGGCCGGCCCCGGAAAGACCGGTGCCCGCCACGATCGCCGAGCCGTGCGCGGCGACGTGGCTGTGTCTCTATCGCAACATCGGTTTCGACGACATGAACTTCCGGACCCAGCGGCAGAACACGTGTTGGCGCCTTGCCGATTACCATCTGCAGGACGCGGTCTTTTCGTATGACAACAATCTTCCCATCACCGGTCATTTCTACGACTCGGCGAAAACCGCCATCGGGAACATTCGCGCCGGCGACAGCAGCCAGGACAGTTCGGCGTTGCCCGGCGCGTACTGGTTCTGCACCGGCTCCGCCAGGCCGTGATTTGACCGGACGGCGCCGCGAGCCAAAACGCTGAACTGCGCGGACACCCGAATTTGGCCGTAATTCGACGCCAAGGCCGAACCGCCCTTCCCCCGTCACCGGAACGCTTCCTACCGTTGCCCCGGACAGAACTTCCGGAAACGAGGGGATGACTCATGACGATTTTCCGGGGAAGAAGACCTCGGGTGCGGCGAATAGCGTTCCTTGTCATCGGCGCCTTGTCGCTGACCGTGCTCGCGGCTCCGGCGGACGCGAGCACGGTCACGCAAGTCAGGTTCACGCCACAGCCCGTGCTCGCGCCGAAGGTACCCGCGACGAAGCCGGGTGAGCCGGTGAAGATCGACCAAGAGGTCAAGGCTCTGGGCAGCGTCGCCCTGGAGATGTCGGCGACGCAGACGGCGTATGTCAGGTCGGTCATGCGCGCGAATTCGGCCACCTATCGCTCGCTGTTCGACAACGAGGTGCGGTGCACCTGGCCGGGCGGTGAACAGAGTTACGTGACGGGACAGAACGTCCTGCAGCAGGGCGCGTCACTGGAGCCGGAGAAGGAGGACGTCCAGCTCACCACCCGCTTCCTGGTCCACCCCGGCGTCGCCACGAAGGTCACCTGCACCGCGTACGTCCGCGCGGCCACGATGCGGGACACCCTCGACGCCCGGTTCCAGCTGCACGACGGTTTCCTCGAGTTCGCGGCCACCTCCGTCGCCAACACCGCGGACGGCCTGCCCGCCCAGCGCGCCACCCCCCGCGGCCTCGTGCGGGTCGGGCCGGATCCCCAGGTCGTGGCGCGCGAGCCCGCGCTGCCGTACTTCACCCTCGCGCCGGGCTTCACGAAACTCAGCGTCTTCGCCGACACCGAATACAAGACGTGTTACCCGGTGAAGGACAAGGACTGCACCAAACCACCGTCGTCGACGGCCACCTTCACGCTGTTCGTCAACCAATGGAACGGCGACCGGCTCTGCCAGAGCAGCAACGCCACCACGACGACCCGCCGGATGTCCTATTCCGTGCACCACCACTACGTGGCGCTGCACCTGCCCGACTTCAAGGTCCGAACCGACTGCGAACAGCGGTTCAACGCCTACGTCCTGGTGAAGTGGCAGGACGGCATGGACGGCGGGGTGCAGGGCACCGCGATCGGCCTGACCGACTCGCGAGGGTCGGCCACGACGCACAACGCGGGCATGAGCCATGTCTTCGTCGTCCCGCTCAAGAGCTGACAGCACAACGATCACCCAAACAGAGGAGATTGCTCATGACGTTCGAAGCGAAACCGCGCCGATTCGCCGCGGCGGTGCTACTCGCGACGGCGGGTCTGCTGGTCACCAGCGGTCCGGGAGCCACCGCCGCACCGGGAGCCACCGCGACGCCGGAAGGCACCGCCCTTCTCGCGCCCGCGAAGTGCGCCGATTACGGCTGGGTGAAGGTCATCGCCCAGTCGTTGAGCATGCGTTCCGGGCCGGGCCTGAATTATCCCCCCGTGGGTCCGGCGCTTCAGCGAGGACACCGGTTGTCCTGTTTCCCGGTGGAGGCCCACGGCTCCAGATACGACCTGTGCGGGTACTCCGGCGCCAACGGCTGGATCCCCATCGACCGCGATGGCAACAGCCGGCGTGACGCCTACGTTCCCAGCACGTGCGTCGTGGACGACTAGCCGGTTCACCCGCCACCTTGAACAAGGGGGTCGGCAATCCCGCATTCAGCCGACTGAATGCGGGATTGCCGAATCACACGAAAGTGGGAAAAGCGCGAGTTAGTGGTGACGCAAAATTACGAACACGTGTTCGAAATGTGAGTGTATTATGGAGGGGTGTCCGAGACCTTCCTTCCCGAACTGCCGCAGGAGTTGTGGCGTGCCGGCGAGCTGGAGCTTGCCCATGGCGTGCGGCAGTTCTTGCAGGTGATGCGGGTGGCGTCGGCCGCGATGGGGCGGTTCCTGGCGGAGATCGAGTCTCGGGGCTCGAAAGACTTGTACGGGTATGGGTCGACGGCGGCGTGGTTCGCCGATGTGGCGGGACTTTCCCGGGCTGAGGCGGGGCCGATCGTGAAGCGGGCGATCGCGTTGAACCCCACCCGGGCCCTGGACGGCGGTGAGGTCCCGGCTGTCGCACCCACCACGGCCACGGTGGCGGCCGAGGGGCTGATCGGTGAGCACCGGATCGACCAGATCCTGGACATCCTGAAGAGACTCCCGGCCGACACCTCCGCGGAAGACCGGGAGCACGCGGAGAAAGTCCTGGCCAACCTGGCCCGGGACGCGGGGCCCCGGCAGGTGACGAAGGCCGAAGAGGACATCCTCGGCTGGCTCGACCCCGACGGCAACGAGCCCAAAGAGCCCGAACCGAAACAGCCACGCCGGGAAATCACCCTGGAACGCCGTCGGGATGGGTTCTGGAAACTCACCGGCCTCCTCGACGACGAACTCGGCGCCCGCACCGCAGCTGCGCTGGAGGCGTACGCGAAACAGCGACCGGTGGACGAGTTCGGGCAAGCCGACCTGCGGATGAAATGCGAGCGCCAGGGCGACGCCTGGGCCGAGCTTCTCGATCTGGCGATCGCGTGCCCGGATCAGCCCGGCACGAGCGGATACCGGACCCTCGTGCACGTCACGATCGGTCTGGAAGAGCTCAAGACCGGGATCGGGAAAGCCTGCCTGGACTTCGTCGGGGAGATGACCGCCCGCGACGCCCGGATGGCCGCCTGCGACTGCCTGATGCTGCCCGTGGTACTCAACGCGGCCGGTGAACCTCTTGATGTGGGACGGCTGAGACGCTTCGTCACCCCAGGCCAAAGACGGGCACTCAACATCCGGGACCGAGGCTGCGCGTTCCCGGGCTGCCATCGGAAACCGAAGAACTGCCACGCCCACCACATTCACCACTGGGCAGACGGCGGACCCACCGATCTCCGCAACCTCGTCCTCCTCTGCGGCTTCCACCACCGCCTGATCCACCACGGCGACTGGCAAGTCCGCATGGCAGCAGACGGACTGCCGGAGTTCATCCCACCCCAGTACTTGGACCCGCTACAACGAATCCGGCGCAACACCCTCCACCGCGCCTGAACCTCTGCATCACCCGAGGAGCCCGCCAGCCACACCGGCGACGGGCCCCTCGGCATGCCCGCAGCTAGATGAGCCGGTTGTACGAACCTCGGAAGTCGAAGAAGGTCAAGCCTTCGTATCGCGTGTGGGACCGGATCTCGCCCGCTGTCCACGCATGGTCGCTGTAGTCGTCCACCACGACACCTCCATGCTCGAGCAGAGTCAGGACCAGCCGGCGAAGCTGCTCCGTTCCGTCGACCCGGCCGGACACTTCGATCTCGATCGCCCAGGCCGGACGGTGACCGATCGCGGGGATCAGGCGCTCGTCGGCTTCCTGTTCCCAGCCCCGATAGAGACTGCCGTCCTCGGTCTCCAGCCAGCAGTACAGCACGTCCTCCACCAGCCAGGGCGCGTTCTGGCCTGGCGAAAGCGCATTAAGCACGGCGAAGGTGCCGACCTGGTCCAAGCGAGGGAACACGAACACCGATCGCATACCCGCGAGACTGTCAGAGCCCGCCACTCACGACCACCCCGACCAGCGCAAACCCGCCTGCCGGACACATCACCTTGACTCCCGCCGGACCGCACCGGAGAGTGAGCGGGAACCCACGCGACGGCAGAGGGAGGAACCCGGTGAGAGTCCGGGGCGGTCCCGCCACTGTCACCCCTCGTAGCCAAGCGAGGGGAAGCCAGGAACTCCGGCCGTCGCGACCGCACGACCCGGGGCGCGGACACCCCGAGTGAGGACTGCCGTGATCCTGCTTCTGTCCACTTCGGACACCGACCTGCTCAGCGCTCGCGCCAGCGAGGCCGACTTCCGGCTGGCCAACCCCGCCCGGCTCGACCTGGCCGAGCTGCCCACCCTGCTCGACGGCGCCCGGATCGTCGTCGTCCGGATCCTCGGATCCGAGCGGAGCTGGCAGGAGGGGCTCGACACGGTCCGCGCGAGCGGCGCGCACGTGGTGGTCCTCGGCGGCGAGCAGACGCCGGACGCGCAGCTCATGAAGCTGTCCACGGTCCCGGCGGGCACGGCGGCGGAGGCGCACGCGTATCTCGCGCAGGGCGGCCCGGCCAACCTCACCCAGCTGCACCGGTTCCTGAGCGACACGCTCCTGCTCACGGGTGACGGCTTCGAGCCGCCCGCCGTGCAGCCGCTGTGGGGCGTCCTCGAACGCGAGCCGAAAGCCACGAACGGCCCGGTCATCGCGATCCTCTACTACCGCGCGCATCACCTGTCCGGGAACACCGAGTTCGTCCACGCCCTCTCCGACGCCATCGAGGACGCCGGGGGCCGCGCGCTCCCGATCCACTGCGCGTCCCTGCGCACCCGCGAGCCGGAGATGATGGCCGAGCTGGCCAAGGCCGACGCGCTCCTGGTCACCGTGCTGGCCGCCGGCGGCACCCGGCCGTCCGAGGTCGGGGCCGGCGGGGACGACGAGGCGTGGGACGTCGCCGAGATGGCCGCGCTCGACATCCCGATCCTCCAGGCGCTTTGCCTCACCAGCGACCGCGAGACCTGGTCCGCCAACGACGACGGCCTCTCCCCGCTCGACGCGGGCAACCAGATGGCCGTCCCCGAGTTCGACGGCCGCCTCATCACCGTCCCGTTCTCGTTCAAGGAGATCGACGACGACGGCCTCCCCAAGTACGTACCGGACGCCGAACGCGCGTCGCGGGTCGCCAAGATCGCGCTCGCCCACGCCCGGCTGCGCCACACACCGCCCCAGGAGCGTCGCATCGCGCTGATGCTGTCCGCGTACCCGACGAAGCATTCCCGCGTCGGCAACGCGGTCGGCCTCGACACGCCCGCGTCCGCGATCGAGCTGCTGCGCCGCATGCGTGACCGCGGCTACGACCTCGGCGAAGACCCGTTCCCCGGTGTCGAGCCCACGGGCACCGACCAGCCGGACGGCGACGCGCTGATCCACGCGCTCATCGCCGCGGGCGGCCAGGATCCGGAGTGGCTCACCGAGGAACAGCTCTCCGGCAACCCGATCCGTGTCCCCGCCGACAAGTACCGCGCGTGGTTCGCCGAACTGCCCGCCGAACTTCGCGAGGGCATGGAAGAGCACTGGGGCCCCGCACCCGGCGAGCTGTACGTCGACAACGGCGACATCGTCCTCGCGTCCCTGCAGTCCGGCAACGTCATCCTGATGATCCAGCCGCCGCGCGGGTTCGGCGAGAACCCGGTGGCGATCTACCACAACCCGGACCTCCCGCCGAGCCATCACTACCTCGCCGCGTACCGCTGGCTGGAGGAGGAGTTCGGCGCGCACGCCGTCGTCCACCTCGGCAAACACGGTTCCCTGGAATGGCTTCCCGGCAAGACCGCTGGTCTTTCGGACTCCTGCGCGCCGGACGCCGTCCTCGGCAACCTGCCGCTGATCTACCCGTTCCTGATCAACGATCCCGGCGAGGGCGCGCAGGCGAAACGGCGCGCGCACGCCACGATCGTCGACCACCTGATCCCGCCGATGGCCCGCGCCGAGAGCTACGGCGACATGGCCCGTCTCGAACAGCTTCTCGACGAGCACGCCAACATCGCCGCGATGGACCCGGCGAAGCTGCCCGCGGTCCGCGCGCAGATCTGGACGCTGATCCAGGCCGCGAAACTCGACCACGACCTCGGTGTCGAGGAACGTCCGCACGACGCGGAGTTCGACGACTTCCTGCTGCACATCGACGGCTGGCTGTGCGAGGTCAAGGACGCCCAGATCCGCGACGGCCTGCACATCCTCGGCGCGGCGCCGGAAGGCGAGGCGCGGATCAACCTCGTGCTCGCGATGCTGCGCGCCCAGCAGATGTGGGGCGGCAAGCAGGGTGCCGTGCCCGGTCTGCGTTCCGCGTTGGGCCTCAAGGAAAACAGTGACACCCCACTGTCTGAAGTGGACGCAATCGAGCAGACGGCCCGATCGCTCGTCGAGGCGATGGAGGCCCGCGACTGGTCCCCCGCCGCGGTCGCCGAGGTCGTCGCCGATGTGCCGGAACACCAGGAAGTCGCGCGCGTACTGACCTTCGCCGCGACCGAGATCGTGCCGCGCCTGGCGGGCACCGGCGCCGAGATCGACGCGGTCCTGCACGCCCTCGACGGCGGCTACATCCCGGCGGGCCCCAGCGGTTCTCCCCTGCGCGGCCTGATCAACGTGCTGCCGACCGGCCGCAACTTCTACACCGTCGATCCGAAGGCCATCCCGAGCCGCCTCGCCTGGGAGACCGGGCAGGCCCTCGCGGACTCGCTTCTCCGCCGCTACAAGGAGGACACCGGCGACTGGCCGCGTTCGGTCGGCCTCTCGGTCTGGGGCACGTCGGCCATGCGCACGTCGGGTGACGACGCCGCGGAGGTCCTGGCCCTGCTGGGCGTCCAGCCGGTCTGGGACGAGGCGTCGCGGCGGGTCACCGGGATCGAGGCCATCCCGCTCGCCGAACTCGGCCGCCCGCGTGTCGACGTCACCGTCCGGATCAGCGGTTTCTTCCGCGACGCCTTCCCGCACGTGATCACGCTGCTGGACGACGCCGTGCGCCTCGTCGCGAACCTGGACGAACCGGACGAGCAGAACTTCGTCCGTGCCCACACCCGCGCGGATCTGGCCGCGCACGGTGACGAACGCCGTGCCACCACGAGGATCTTCGGCTCCAAGCCCGGCGCGTACGGGGCGGGCCTGCTGCCGCTGATGGATTCCGGGAACTGGCGCGACGACAAGGATCTCGCCGAGGTCTACGCGGTCTGGGGCGGGTTCGCCTACGGCCGCGACCTCGACGGCAGGCCGGCGCGCGAGGACATGGAGAACTCGTACAAGCGGATCGTGGTCGCGGCGAAGAACACCGACACCCGAGAGCACGACATCGCCGACTCCGACGACTACTTCCAGTACCACGGCGGGATGATCGCGACCGTCCGCGCGCTGACCGGCACCGCGCCGGCGTCCTACGTCGGCGACAGCACCACGCCGGACGCGGTCCGCACCCGCACCCTCGGCGAGGAGACCGCCCGTGTCTTCCGGGCCCGCGTGGTCAACCCGCGCTGGCTTTCGGCGATGCGCAAGCACGGCTACAAGGGCGCCTTCGAGCTGGCTGCGACTGTCGACTACCTCTTCGGTTTCGACGCCACGGCCGGGGTGGTCGGCGACTGGATGTACGAGAAGCTCACCGAGTCCTACGTGCTCGACGAGGTCAACCAGGAGTTCCTGCGCCAGGCCAACCCGTGGGCGTTGCGCGGCATCATCGAGCGGCTGAACGAGGCGGCCGATCGGGGGCTCTGGGCGGAGCCGGACGCCGACCTTTTGGCTCAGCTGCGCGAGGTCTACTTATCGCTTGAGGGGGACCTCGAATCCTGAAAGCCTGTTGGCGGAGCTGAGGTGTGGCCGCCGAAGGTGACGATACGCGTGAACCCGCCACGGCCGAAGGCCCCGCTATCGCGGTGGCAGGGCGCCCAGTCCGCATCCGCGACCGGAAAGGCCAGGCAGCGTCCTGCCGACGTCGATCGCGGTCGCGGGTTCACCGAGATGTTGCTGTCACTCGGTGGAACGGCGTCATGGCACTCCCGGCGGTACCACTGTCGTATGCGCAGAACTTAGCGTGACAAGGGCGGTGGGATGACAACGATCGGGAGGACAGCGATGATCAAGCGTCTGTTGAAGGTCGTGCTTCGCCACGGTTGCTGCTCGGCGTGCACCGGTCAGGGCTGCGGCTGCTGCGACGCCTGCAAGTAGATCAGGGGCGGACACCCGCGATGTGGGTGTTCGCGCGGCGGACGTCGGCGGCGAGGGCCCCTACCTCGATCACCCGGCGTCCGGCCGCCTCCAGTGTCTCGGCGCCGACGCAGTCGACGAACACCGACGGCTCGCGCCAGGCGAACACGACGCGCGGGATCCCGGCGTCGAGGATGAGCTGGGTGCAGCTTCGCGGATGTGACGTCCGCGAGCTGCACGGCTCCAGCGACGTGTACATCGTCGCCTCCGCCAGCCTCGGGTCTCCGGGTTCGAGTTTGGCGAGCGCGGCTTCCTCGGCGTGGTCGGTGGGATCGCCGTCGCCCGAGTAACCGGTGGAGATCACTTCGCCGTCGGCGTCGGCGATGACGGCTCCGACGCGGAAAGTTCGCGGCGGACAGTTCTCGGCCAGCGCGATGGCTTCGCGCAGCCGCAGAATGTCCACTTCGGACGGTTCCGGCGTCGCGTGATACTCCAGCACGGCGATGTCACCCAGCCGGGTGCTGTCGACGAGCTTGAGCCCGCGCGGGAAGGCGCCCGGACCGGTGAACCTCGGAGCCCGCGGGTCACCGACGAAGAACGGCGCGACGGCCAGGTGCAGTTCGTCGACGAGCCCCTCGGTGAGGAACTGCGTGTGGATCGCGCCGCCGCCTTCGACCATCAGCCGCCGGATGCCGCGCGCGTGGAGGTCAGCCAGCATGCCGCGCAGATCCGTCAGCTCGACGACGGTCGCCTTCACGCTCGTGACGACGCCAGGCGGAGCGTAGACCAGCTTCTCCGTGTCACCGACGGTGAAGAACTGCGCCGCCGGATCGAGTGACCCGCTTCGGGTGAGGGTGACCTTGACCGGCTGCTCCGGACGTCCGGCGGCGACCCGTTCCGCGACCAGCTCCGGCGACCGGACCAGGAGGCGGGGGTTGTCCGCGCGCACCGTGTTCGCGCCGACGAGGATCGCGTCCGACGCCGCGCGCAACCCGTCCACCCTGGCCCAGTCCTCGTCGCCGGACAGCACCAGGCGGGTGTCGGTCGCGTCGTCGAGGTAGCCGTCCAGCGAGACCGCGGCGGACAACAGGACGTGGGGTCGTTCGATCACGTCCGCCAGTATGCCCCCGCGAAATTCGGTCGCACCTCGGACGCGCGCGGGCTAGGGTGGCCCGATGATCTTGTGAGACGAACCTGCGCCCTCATCCCACCTCCTTCGCAGGGAGTCTCATGTCTTCTTCCTTGACGCTTTCCGACGTCACCTTCACCTGGCCGGACGGCGTTCCGGTGTTCGAGCACCTTTCGCTCACCATCGGCACGGGCCGCACCGGCCTGGTCGGTACCAACGGCTCCGGTAAGTCCACGCTGCTCAGGCTGCTCGCCGGCCGCCTCGAGGCCACCACGGGCTCGGTGACCGCACCCGCCGAACTCGGCTACCTGCCCCAGAACCTCGTCCTCGACACCGATCGCCGGGTCGACGACGTGCTGGGCGTCACCGCGATCCGCGCGGCGATCAAGGCCGTCGAAAGCGGCACGGCCACCGAGGAGCACTTCGCCGCCATCGGCGACAACTGGGACGTCGAGGAGCGAACCCGCGCGATCCTCGACCGGCTCGGCCTGGGCGCTGTCCGGCTGGACCAGCGGGCGGGTGAGCTGTCCGGTGGCGAGCTCACGCTGCTCGGGCTGGCCACCCTGCTCCTGCGCCGTCCCGCCGCGCTGCTGCTCGACGAACCGACGAACAACCTCGACCTGCGAGCGCGCGAACTCGTGCACCGCGAGGTCGCGGGCTGGGGCGGGATCCTCGTGGTCGTCTCGCACGATCGCGAGCTGCTTCGCCTGGTCGACCGGATCGCCGAGGTCCGCGACCGCGAGGTCACCCTGTACGGCGGCAATCTCGCGGCTTACGAACACGCCGTCGAGGTCGCCCAGGAGGCCGCGCGGCGGCATCTGCGCGCGGCGGAAGCGTGCGTCAAACGCCAGAAGCGGGAGCTGATCGAAGCCGGGATCAAACTCGCCCGGCGGGCCCGCTACGGCCAGAAGATGTGGGACCAGAAGCGGGAACCCAAGGTGCGGATGCGCAAACGTCAGGAGGACGCGCAGATCGCCGCGGGCAAGCACCGGAACCTGCACACCGACAGGCTGGAGGGCGCCGTCGAAGCGCTCAAGGCCGCCGAGGAACTGGTGCGCGAGGACGCCGAGATCCGCGTCGAACTCCCGGAGACCACGGTCTTCCGGGGGACGGACGTGCTCCGGATCGACGCCGTGCCACGGTTCGGCCCGCCGGTGAACCTGCACGTCATGGGCCCTGAACGGATCGCGCTCGTCGGCCCGAACGGTTCGGGGAAGACCACCCTGCTCCGCACGATCACGGGCGAACTCCCGCCGGAATCGGGCGAAGTCGGGCTGTTCGTCCCCGCCAGGCTGCTCCCCCAGCGGCTCGACATCCTCGACGACACGCTGTCCATTGTGGACAACGTGCGGCTGGTCGCGCCGTCGCTCACGGACAACGAGATCCGCGCGCGGCTGGCGCGGTTCCTGTTCCGGGGAACGACGGCCGACCGCGAGGTGGCGTCGCTGTCCGGTGGGGAACGGTTCCGGGCGGCGCTGGCGACGCTGCTGCTGACCGAACCCACGCCGCGACTGCTGCTGCTCGACGAGCCGACGAACAACCTCGACCTGGCGAGTGTCCGCCGGCTCACCGAGGCGTTGCTGGCCTACCGGGGCGCGCTGATCGTGGCGAGCCACGACCGGCCGTTCCTCGCCGACATCGGCATCACCCGGTGGCTCCCTCTCGGCATTTAGTCCTCTGGATGCGGTACTTGCGCACGCAACTACCGCATCCAGAGGACGAATTGCGGGTGGTCAGGCGTCGAAGTCCACGGTGACGGCTTCGGACACCGGCACGGACTGGCAGGTGAGCACGAAACCGGCGTCGACCTCGGCCTTCTCCAGGGCGAAGTTGCGCCGCATGTCCACCTTGCCGTCGCAGATCTTCGCCCGGCAGGTCCCGCACACGCCGCCCTTGCAGGCGAACGGCAGGTCCGGGCGGTACTTCTGCGCGCCGTCGAGCAGGGAGGAGTTGCGCGGCAGCGTCATCGTCGTCGACCGGCCGTCGAGGACCAGCGTCACCTCGCTGGACGAACCCACGACGGCCGGGTCGACGTGGTGCACCGGCTCCGGCGGAGTGTCCACATAGAACAGTTCCTGGTGGATCTTCTCCTCGGCGACGTCCAAGGAGCGCAGCAATTCCTGCGCACCGGTCACCATCTCGAACGGCCCGCACAGCCACCAGTGCGCGACGTCCTCGACCGGGATCAGCACGGTGCACAGGCGCCGCAGCTTCTCGACGTCGAGGCGTCCGGTGAACAGTTCGGCCTCGCGTGGCTCCCGGGAGAGCACGTGGACGAGTTCGAGCCGTGCCGGATAGCGGTCCTTCAGGTCCGCGAGGTCGTCGGCGAACATGACGGTGTCCGTACGGCGATTGCCGTAGAGCACGGTCACCGTGGCGTCGGAATCGCTGAGCAGCGAGGACGCGATCGACAGCACCGGTGTGATCCCGGATCCGGCCGCGATCAGCACGTGATGCCCGGGAACGTCCAGTTCGGGGCTGAAGTTGCCGGTGGGCGGCGCGACCTCGATCTCGTCGCCGCGTTTCACGTCGCGCACGAGCCAGGACGAGAACAATCCGCCCGGCACCTCGCGGACGCCGACCCGCGGCGCGGCACCGGCGGGCGCGCAGATCGAGTACGAGCGGCGCTCGTCGCGGCCGTCGACCTCGCGGCGCAGGGTCAGCGACTGGCCCGCCTTGAACCGGAAGGTCTCGGCGAGGTCTTCGGGGACGTCGAAGGTCACCGCGACGGCGTCGTCGCACAAGCGCTGGACGTCCGCCACCTTCAGGGTGTGAAACCCGGTGCGGCGCAGGATCGCGGTCACTAGATCTCCTTGACGTGTTCGAACGGTTCGAGGCAGAACCGGCAGCGGCGCAAGGCTTTGCACGCCGTCGCGCTGAAACGAGACTGCTCTTCGGTGTCCGCGGAACCGCAGTGCGGGCAGCGGACCGAAGACACCGCCGGGCTCAGCGTGAGCGGGATCGGTCCGGTCCGCCGCGGCGCGGCCCCCGGCGGCGCGATCCCGGCCTCGGCCAGTTTCCGTTTGCCGTCTTCGGTGATCCAATCGGTGGACCACGCCGGCTGCAGCACCGTGCGGACCTCGACGTCGCCGTAGCCCGCGCCGGTGAGCGCGTGCACGAGGTCGTCGCGCATGGTGTCCATCGCCGGGCAGCCGGTGTAGGTCGGGGTGATCGCCACGACCACGCGACCGTCCTTTTCGGACACTTCGCGCAGGACGCCGAGGTCGGCGAGGGTGAGCATCGGCAGTTCCGGGTCGGTGACCGTGGCCGCCACGGCGTACGCGGTCACCATGTCGCGTCCGGATGTTCCCTGGCGACGCTCTGCAGGGTCGCCAGCAGGTAGCCCATCCGCTCGGTGTGCACGCCGTCGCGGCCCATCCGGCCGGAGACGCCGGCGAGCGCGCCGACCTCGGGCCGCGTCAAGTGAGCGACGGCCAGCACCTGGTCGAGGATCGCGTCGAACTCCGGCCGCAGCGACGGCGATTCGACGAACTCGGCCTCGTGCGCGGTGAAAAGCTCGCCCACGTAAGGCCAGACCGCGTCGAGGCCTTCCTGCATGCGCTCGTGGGACAGCTCGGTGCCGTCGCCGAGACGGACGGCCCACTGCGCGGCGTAGTCGCGGTGGTAGGCGACTTCCTTGACGCCCTTGTCCGCGATGGCCGCGAGCACGGGGTCCACAGAGGACTGAAGCTGTTGCAGCAAAGCGAGGCGCCAGATCGAGAACACCAGCAGCCGCGCGATCAGATGCCCGAAGTGCCCGCCTTCGAGCTCGGCGAGCCGGACGTTGCGGTATTCCTGCTCGCTCCGGAAGAAGGCGTACGAATCCTCGGTGCGGTCGCTGCCGTCGGCCTTGCCCGCGCGGGCCAGCAGCAGCCGCGCCTGCCCGAGCAGGTCGAGCGCGATGTTGGCGATCGCGACCTCGTCCTCCAGTTCGGGCGCGTTCGTGCACCACTCCTGGAGCCGGTGCGAGAAGATCAGCGCGTCGTCGCCGAGCATCAGGCAGTAGGCCGCCAGGCGCGCGCCGTCCACACCGGACGGGACCGTGGTGTCCACACCGGACAGCGGGTCCTCGAACCCGGTGCCGAAGGCCCAGCGGGAGTCGTTCTCCTCGGTGATCGCCTCGTAGGCGTTGTCGAAGCTCATGTCAGATGTGGGGAACGTTGTCGGGGATGTCGTAGAACGTCGGGTGCCGGTACACCTTGTCGCCGCTGGGCGCGAAGAACGGGTCCTTCTCGTCCGGCGAGGACGCGGTGATGTCGGACGCGCGCACGACCCAGATCGACACGCCTTCGTTGCGGCGGGTGTACAGATCCCGCGCGTGGTGCAGCGCCATGTCGTCGTCCGCCGCGTGCAGCGAACCGACGTGGACGTGGTTCAGCCCGCGCTTGCCCCGGACGAACACCTCGTACAGCGGCCAGTCGTGTTTCATGCCGAGGCACCCTTCTTCGCGGCGTGGGCGGCCGCGGCTTCCCGCACCCACGCGCCGTCTTCCTGGGCCCGCCGCCGGTGCGCGACGCGCTGGGCGTTGCAGGGGCCGTTGCCCTTCAACACGTTCTTGAACTCGTCCCAGTCGACGGCGCCGAAGTCGTAGTGCCCGCGTTCGGCGTTCCACTTCAAGTCCGGGTCCGGGAAGGTGACACCCAGCGCCTCGGCCTGCGGAATGGACATGTCGACAAAGCGTTGCCGAAGCTCGTCGTTGGTGTGGCGTTTGACCTTCCACGCCATCGACTGCGCGGTGTTCGGCGAATCCGCGTCCGGCGGGCCGAACATCATCAGCGACGGCCACCACCAGCGGTTCACCGCCTCCTGCACCATTTCGCGCTGCTCCGGCGTGCCGCGCATCATGGTCATCAGCAGTTCGAAGCCCTGTCGCTGATGGAAGGACTCCTCCTTGCAGATGCGGATCATCGCGCGGGCGTACGGCCCGTACGAGCTGCGGCACAACGGGACCTGGTTGCAGATCGCCGCGCCGTCGACCAGCCAGCCCACCACGCCGACGTCGGCGAAGGTCAGCGTCGGGTAGTTGAAGATCGACGAGTACTTCTGCTTGCCGTTGATCAGCTTGTCGGTCAGGTCCGCGCGGTCGGCGCCGAGGGTGGCCGCCGCCGAATACAGGTACAGCCCGTGTCCGGCCTCGTCCTGCACCTTCGCGAGCAGGATCGCCTTGCGCCGCAACGAAGGCGCGCGGGTGATCCAGTTGCCCTCGGGCTGCATGCCGATGATCTCCGAATGCGCGTGCTGCGCGATCTGGCGGATCATCGTCTTGCGGTAGCCCTCGGGCACCCAGTCGCGCGGCTCGATGCGCTGGTCACGCTCGATGGTCGCCTCGAAGTGCTTTTCGAGGTCTTCTTCCGGCAACGTCGCGGTCATGACTGCTCCTTCGCCACCAGGGTCAGCACGTCGTACTTGGCGACCGAGTCACCGTCGGCGTTGGTGACGTCGGCGTCCCAGCGGACTTCGCCGTACTCCTGGTCGATGCGCGGGGTGATCTGCTTGGCGGTCAAGGTGACGGTGAGGGTGTCGCCGACCTTGACCGGCGTGAGGAACCGCAGGTTCTCCAGGCCGTAGTTGGCCAGCACCGGGCCGGGTTCCGGCGAGACGAACAGGCCGGCGGCGAAGGAGACCACGAGGTATCCGTGCGCCACGATCCCGCCGAACAGCGGGTTCGCCGCCGCGGCTTCGGGGTCTGTGTGCGCGTAGAAGGTGTCGCCGGTGAACTCGGCGAAGTGGTCGACGTCGGACTGGAGCACCTCGCGCGGTCCGGCGACGACAGAGTCGCCGATCTTCAGCTCCGCCAAGGACTTCCGGAACGGGTGGACGTCACCCTCGGTGCGCGGTGCACCCGTGACCCAGCGGCCGGTGACCGTGCTCAGCACGGCGGGCGAGCCCTGGACCGCCGTGCGCTGCATGTGGTGCAGCACGCCGCGGACGCCGCCCATCTCCTCGCCGCCACCGGCCCGGCCGGGGCCGCCGTGCACCAGCTGCGGCATCGGCGAACCGTGGCCGGTGGACTCCTTCGCGTCGTCGGCGTCCAGCACCAGCAGACGGCCGTGATACGGCGCGACCCCGAGGACGACGTCACGCACGAATCCCTGGTCGGCGGAAACGATCGAACCGACGAGGCTGCCGCCACCGCGGGCGGCGAGCTCGATGACCTGCTCGGTCGAGGTGTAGGGCAGCAGCGTCGACACCGGGCCGAACGCCTCGACCTCGTGCGGCTCGGAACGCTCCGGGTCCGCCTTCAGCAGCACCGGCGAGATGAACGCGCCGCGCTCGGCGTCCGCGCCGACGACGTCGACCTGCTCCGGGTCACCGAAGACGACCGTGCCGACGTCCAGCAGCGCCTTGAGCGACCGCCGGACCTCCTCGCGCTGCTCCAGGCTGGCCAGGGCGCCCATCCGGACACCCTCGGCGGTCGGGTTGCCGACGGTGGTCTTCGCCAGCCGCGCGCTCGCGGCCTCGGCGACGGCGTCCAGCAGGTCGGCGGGGACGAAGGCGCGGCGGATGGCGGTGCACTTCTGACCGGCCTTGACCGTCATCTCGGTGGTCAGCTGCTTGACGAAGAGATCGAACTCGGTGGTGCCGGGTTTGGCGTCCGGGCCGAGGATCGACAGGTTCAGCGAGTCGGCCTCGGCGTTGAACCGGACGGAGTTGCGCACGATCGCGGGGTGCGCGCGCAGCTTCTGCGCGGTGGACGCGGAGCCGGTGAACGAGACGAGGTCCTGCGCCGTGACGTGGTCGAGCAGGTCGCCGACGCTGCCCGCGACGAACTGCAGCGTGCCCTCGGGCAGGATGCCGGATTCGATGATGATCTCGACCAGCCGCGCGGTCAGGTACGCCGTCTGGCTGGCCGGTTTGATCAGGCTCGGGACACCGGCGAGGAACGCGGGCGCGAACTTCTCCAGCGGGCCCCAGACGGGGAAGTTGAAGGCGTTGATCTGGACGGCGACGCCGCGCAGCGGGACGGCGATGTGCTGGGCGACGAAGGTGCCGCCCTTGCTCAGCGGCTCGACGTTGCCGTCGACGTAGACGGTGTCGTTCGGGAGTTCGCGCTTGCCCTTGCTGGAGTAGGCGAACAGCACGCCGATGCCGCCGTCGATGTCGACCATCGAGTCGCCCTTGGTGGCGCCTGTCCTGGCCGAGAGCGCGTACAGCTCCTCACGGTGTTCGCGCAGGTGGGAGGCCAGGGCCTTCAGCAGCGCGGCACGCTGGTGAAAGGTCAGCTCGCGCAGCGCGGGGCCGCCCACGCGGCGGCCGTGCTCCAGCGCGGCGGCGAAGTCGATGCCGTCGGAGGAGACCCGGGCGACCTCCTCGCCGGTCGAGGCGTCGTGCAGCGGTACTCCGACAGCGTCACCGTTTTCCGCCGTGTGCCACCCGCCGGAGACGTAGCTGCGCAGCAATGCCATGAGGGCCGACCCTTCAGTGGTGGTATTTACAGACCGTCCGTTCAGTAATTGACTGTAGCTCGTGACCGGGGTCTTGCAAACCCCCTGACGGCGGTGGACCCTTGACATCTGCCCGAAAACACGCCTTTACTGGCGACACCCTTTAGCAACCGTCCGTTCGGTCAGTAACTAGGTGGTTTCGGTTTGACTAACGCCGCGCACACGATGTTCGCCGACGACCTGGCCTCCAACGCGCTGGGCATCGAGCTGGTCGAGGCCGCCGAAGGGCATGCCGTCGCCACCATGCGGATCACCGAGACGATGGTCAACGGGCACGACATCGCGCACGGCGGCTACGTCTTCCTGCTGGCCGATACGACTTTTGCCTGCGCCTGCAACAGCCACGGTCCGGTGACCGTCGCGTCCGGCGCGGAAATCTCCTTCGTCGCCGCGGGCAAACTCGGCGACCACCTCATCGCCACCGCCACCGAGCGGACCCGCTACGGCCGCAACGGCATCTACGACGTCACCGTGCACCGGGAGACCCCCGACGGGCCGGAGGTCGTCGCCGAATTCCGCGGCCGCAGCCGCACCATCCAGAAGGCGTGACGATGACTTTCAGCGACGAAGCCGAGAACCTGACCATCGACGAACTCCAGGCGCTGCAACTGAAACGCCTCCGGTGGACGCTGCGGCACGCCTACGACAACGTGCCGTTCTACACCCGGAAGTTCGACGAGGCCGGGGTTCACCCGGACGACTGCAAGGCGCTGGAAGACCTGGCGAAGTTCCCCTTCACCACCAAACAGGACCTGCGCGACAACTACCCGTTCGGCATGTTCGCCGTGCCGGAATCGCAGGTCAGCCGCATCCACGCGTCCAGCGGGACCACCGGGAAACCGACCGTCGTCGGGTACACGGCCGAGGACATCGACACCTGGGCGACGGTGATGGCGCGCTCGATCCGCGCGGCGGGCGGGCGGCCGGGCGACAAGGTCCACGTCGCCTACGGGTACGGCCTGTTCACCGGCGGGCTCGGCGCGCACTACGGCGCGGAAAAGCTGGGCTGCACGGTGATCCCCGCGTCCGGTGGCATGACCGCGCGGCAGGTGCAGATCATCACCGACTTCAAACCCGAGATCATCATGGTCACGCCGTCGTACATGCTCACGCTGCTCGACGAGTTCGAACGGCAGGGCATCGACCCGCAGGCGAGCTCGCTCAAGGTCGGCATCTTCGGCGCCGAGCCGTGGACCGAGCAGATGCGCACGGAGATCGAGGAGCGCGTCGGCATCGACGCCGTCGACATCTACGGCCTGTCCGAGGTGATGGGCCCCGGCGTCGCGCAGGAATGCGTCGAGACCAAGGACGGGCTGCACATCTGGGAGGACCACTTCTTCCCCGAGGTGATCGACCCTTTCACCGAGAAACCCACCGACGCCGAGGGCGAACTGCTGTTCACGTCGCTCACGAAGCAAGCGCTGCCGATCATCCGGTACCGCACGCGCGACCTCACCCGGCTGCTGCCGGGCACCGCGCGGCCGGCGTACCGGCGGATGGAGAAGGTGACCGGGCGCAGCGATGACATGATCATCCTGCGTGGCGTCAACGTCTTCCCCACGCAGATCGAGGAAGTCGTGCTGGTGACCCCCGCGCTCGCGCCGCATTTCCAGCTGATCCGGTCCACGAAGGGCCGGATGGACCACCTGACCGTCCGCGTCGAGGCGCGCCCGGACGCGAACCCCGACCAGCGCGCCGAGGCCGCCGCCCGGCTGATCGCCGGGGTCAAGGACGGGGTCGGCGTGAGCGTCGGCGTCGAGGTCGTCGACCCGGACACGCTGGAGCGGTCGTTGGGCAAGATGCGCCGCGTTCTCGACGAACGGGACCGCGGGTGAGCACCCCCGCCCGCCGAGGCCGGCCCGGTTACGACCTCGAGTCGCTGCTGCAGGTCGCGGTGAAGCTGTTCAACGAACGCGGCTACGACGGCACCAGCATGGAGGACCTCTCCCGGAAGCTCGGCATCACGAAATCCGCGATCTACCACCACGTGCCGAGCAAGGAGGAACTGCTGCGGCTCGCCGTCGACCGCGCGCTGAACGGCCTGTTCGCCGTCGCTCTGGAGACGGAGTCGTTCGAGGGCAAGGCGATCGAGAAGCTGGAGCACCTGGTGCGGGGCAGTGTCCTCGTGCTGATCGAGCAGCTGCCGTTCGTGACGCTGCTGCTGCGGGTGCGCGGCAACACCAAGATCGAACGGGCGGCGCTGGCGCGGCGGCGCGAATTCGACCGGCTGGTGACGGACCTGGTGAAACAGGCCGAAACCGAGGGCGACGTGCGGCCCGACATCGATCCCGCGGTCACCGCGCGGCTGCTGTACGGCATGGTGAACTCGCTGATCGAGTGGTACCGGCCGCGCCGGGGCTCGGCGGGGACGGAACTGGCGGACGCGGTGTGCAAGATCGCTTTCGACGGCCTGCGGGCTTAGTGACCGGTCTCGTGGGCTGAAGGGGCCTTTCGCCGCATGGGATGTGGGGAAAGCGCCCTTCGCCGCGTGGGATGCGGGGAAAGTCCCCTTCAGCTACTCCCCCCGCGGCAACGACGCTCAGCTGCCCGTAACTCTTCGGCAGTAGTCCGTGAAGGCCTCCTTGAGGGACCCTAGGTCCCGCAAGGGGGGCGTAACGGACTTTGGCGTGCCCCGCTGGCGCCCCCCCAG
>NZ_JBHXJK010000041.1:0-70709 GCF_042723255.1 Amycolatopsis thailandensis | reverse complement strand
GTCTCATGGGGACCCCTCATGACACGCTCCGGCACCAAGCCCGAGGCTTCAGGAACCGGGCTTCGCCGAACCCACCACCCACATCGAGAAGAACTGCGAACCGCCGCCGTACGCGTGCCCGAGCGCGATCCGGGCGCCGTCGACCTGATAGTCCCCGGCCCGGCCCATCACCTGTTTGGCCGCTTCGGAGAACCGGAGCATCCCGGACGCGCCGATCGGGTTCGACGACAGCACGCCGCCCGACGGGTTGACCGGCAGCCGTCCGCCGAGTGCGGTCTCACCCGCCTCGGTGAGTTTCCAGCCCTGGCCTTCCTCGGTGAACCCCAGGTTCTCCAGCCACATCGGCTCGAACCACGAGAACGGGACGTAGATCTCGGCGGCATCCACTTCGGACAGTGGGTCGGTGATTCCCGCGTCGCGCCACAACGCGGCGGCCGCGTCGCGTCCCGCCCGCGGGTTGACCTGGTCGCGTCCGGCGAACGTCGTCGGTTCGGTGCGCATCGCGGTCGCGTGGATCCACGCCGCCCCACCGGCGACGGCGTCGCCCGCGGCCTCGTTCCCGATCACCATCGCGCACGCGCCGTCCGAGGACGGGCACGTCTCGTCGTAGCGGATCGGATCCCACAGCATCTGCGACGCCTGCACCGATTCCACCGTGATGTCGGACTGCCGCAAGTGCGCGTACGGATTCAGGGCGCCGTTGCGCCGGTCCTTGGCGGCGACGATCGCGCCGATGTGGTCGGGCGCGCCGGACCGCCGGATGTAGGAGCGCACGTGCGGCGCGAAATAGCCGCCCGCGCCGGCGCCCACCGGCATCTGGAACGGCGGCAGGATCGACAGGCCCCACATCGCGTTCGACTCGGACTGCTTCTCGAAGGCCACCGTGAGGACTCGCTGGTGCACTCCGGCTTGCACCAGCGACGTCGCCACGAGCGCGGTCGACCCGCCGACCGAACCCGCGGTGTGCACGCGCAGCAACGGTTTCCCGTTCGCGCCGAGCGAGTCGGCGAGGAACAGTTCGGGCATCATCACGCCCTCGAACAGGTCCGGCGCCTTGCCGAGGACGACCGCGTCGATGTCGTCCCAGCCGGTCCGCGCGTCGAGCATCGCCCGGTCGATCGCCTCCCGGAGCAGTCCGGGCATGGACACGTCGGTGCGCTTGGCCTTGTGGTGGGTCTGGCCCGTTCCCAGTACGGCCGCGAGGTGCTTCACGAGAGGACCTCCAAGGTCGCGACCAGGTTCTGCTGGAGGACGGGGCCGCTGGTCGCGTGGGCGAGGGTCTTGCGCGCGCTGCCGTCGAGGACGCGGTTCGCCGCCTCGCCGATCCGCGCCAGGCCCGCCGAGAACATCGGATTGCCTGCCAGGACCCCGCCAGAGGGGTTGATCCGCACCTGTTCGCCGAGGCCCAGCGCCTCGCGCAGGATCAGTTCCTGGTGGGTGAACGGCGCGTGCAGTTCGGCGACCTCGACGCCGTCGAGGTCCAGCGCGCGCCCGGCGGCCACGGTGGACGGCGAGACGGTCAGGTCCCGCACGCCGAGCGCGGGGGAGTCGACCCGGTGCTCGATGCCGGTGATCACGGCGGGGCTGTCGACGAGGTCCGCCGCCCGCTCGGCCGAGGCGAGCACGAGGACCGCGGCGCCGTCGGTGACAGGGGCGATGTCGTGGGCCCGCAAGGGATCCGCGAAGTACGGGGCATCGAGGAGTTCGGCGACTTCGACCGTCCCGGAGACCTGGGCGGCGGGATTCCCGGCGGCGTCGGCGCGGCTGCGCGCGGCGACCTCGGCGAGATCCTTCTCCGACCACAGCCCCGCTTCGAGGCCCAGCCTGGCCTGGATCCCGGCGACGCTCACCGAGTCGGGCCACAGCGGTGCGACGACGTACGGGTCCATCTGCAAGGCCAGCACGCGCCGCAACTGCCCGGCGGAGGACTTGCCGAAGCCGTAGACGAGCGCGGTGTCGACCTCGCCCATCCGGATCTTGAGCCACGCCTCGTAGAGCGCCCAGGCGGCGTCCATCTCGACGTGCGACTCGTGGATCGGCGGGAAGGCGCCGATGGCGTCGACAGCGGCGATGAACGAGAACGCGCGGCCGGCGAGGTAGTCCGAGGAACCCGAGCACCAGAACCCGATGTCCTCTTTGGACAGACCGGTTCGCTCGAAGACCTCGGCGAAGATCGGCACCAGCATTTCCACGCCGTTGGTGGTGCCCGGGGTGCTGCGGACGTTGGGGGCCTGCGCGAAGCCCACGACTGCTACATCTGGCACGGTGTCCTCACAGATGGTGGGCGAAGGATTCGTACGGCGCGTCGGGCTCGCCGGTCGGTTCGAAATGGCCGATGTTCTCCAGCGACGTCCACCATTCGTCCCGCGGTTTCCAGGCGGCGCGGACGCGCATGCCCATCCGGACGTCGGCGGCGTCGCAGCCGAGGACGAGGTGCAGGAACGCGATGTCCGCGCCGTCGAGCAGGATGTACGCGGCCACGTACGGCGGTTTGATCTTCTGGCCGAGGAAAGGCACGTTCACGATGCAGAACGTGGTGACGATGCCGGTGTCGGGCAGTTCGACCTCGTCGGTGGTCGGCACGCCGTCGGTCGGGCAGGCGCCGCGCGGCGGGATGTAGACCTTCTCGCACGACGGGCAGCGCTGGCCGATCAGCTTCCCTTCGGCGAGCCCGCGCAGGTACCGGCTTTCCTCCGGCGACGCGGAATGCTCGTAGCGCAGGTGGATCGGCGTGATCACCACGCTGACCGGCGCGTCCTCCTCACGTTTCGCGATCGGGGGAGGAGCCTCGGTGGGCTCGGTGTCGGGGCCGTCGGCGGGGACGAAGTAGGCGATGTCGCGGATGTGGCCGACGGTCTCCTCCGCCCACCGGATCCGCACGCGCTGTCCGGTGTGGACCTTCGAAGGATCGCCGGCGTCGACGGCGTGCAGGATCGAGGTGTCGGCGCCGTCGAGTTTGACCAGCGCCCACGCGAACGGCCGTGACAACGGCTGTCCGTCGACCGGTTCGGCGATCCAGGACCAGGAGACGATCTCGCCCTCGGAGGCCACCGGCACGAATTCGGACAACGCTTCGGCGGTCACGGGATCGTATTCCAGCGGTGGCACGTGGACGCGGCCGTCGCTGCTCCGGACGCCTTCGACACGGCGCTCGCGCAGGGCGTTGACGAACCGGCCGAGTACCGGGCCGACCGAACGCGTGTAGTCGAAGCCCACGTTGAGCGGGGCCGACAGCGGGAGTTCAGGTGCGCTCACAAACTTGAGTGAAACACGTTCTCGATTTTCGAGCAAGGCGTGGCATCTAGGCCGTGCTGGCGGTTGCTCTTGAGTGGAACGCGTTCTAGATTCGCGGGTATGTCGACTGCCACCGGGACACTTGGGGTCTGGAACATCGCCGCGCAGGAACCGGAGCGGGTCGCGCTGGTCGATCCGGACGGCCGCTCGATCGGCTACGGGGACCTCGCCGCGAAAGCGAACGCGTACGCCCGGGGCCTGCGGGCCCTCGGGCTCGAAGCCGGGGACGTGGTCGTCGTCCTGCAGCCCAACGGCGACGAACTCGTGGCGGCCTACTTCGCCGCCATCCAGTCCGGTCTGTACATCGTCGTGGTCAACTGGCATCTGGTCGGGCCGGAGGTCGCCTACATCCTTTCCGACAGCGGCGCCAAGGCCTTTCTCGCGCACGAACGGTTCGCCGACGTCGCGATCGCCGCCGCCGACGAGGCGGGGATTCCCGAACGCGGGCGGTTCGCCGTCGGCGACGTCGAGGGCTTCCGCCGGATCGAGGAACTCGGCTCCGGTGAGGGCGACGGCCGGCCGGAGGGGCGCACGGCGGGTTCGCCGATGCTCTACACGTCGGGAACGACGGGGCGGCCCAAGGGCGTCCGCCGTCCGCTGACCGGCGCCGATCCGGACTCCGTTCCGGCCGCGTCCACGTGGTTCTTCGGCATCTTCGGGCTGGCGCCGCACGACGATCACGTCCACCTGTGCGGGTCGCCGCTCTATCACACGGCGGTGCTCAACTTCGTCGCGATCTCCCTGCAACTGGGGCACACCGCGGTGCTGATGGACCGCTGGGACGCCGAGGACATGCTGCGGCTGATCGACCGGCACCGCGTCACGCACAGCCACATGGTCCCGACGCAGTTCCGGCGCCTGCTCGGACTTCCGGACGACGTCCGCGCCGCCTACGACATGAGTTCTCTGCGCGTGATGATCCACGGCGCCGCGCCGTGCCCCCTGGAGGTCAAGCGCCGGATGCTCGACTGGTGGGGCCCGGTCGTCACCGAGTACTACGCGGCCACCGAGGGCGGCGGGACGGCGATCTCGGGGGAGGACTGGCTGAAGAAGCCGGGTTCGGTGGGGCTGCCGTGGCCGGGTTCGACGATCAAGATCCTCGACGACGAGGGCGCGGAACTGCCCGCCGGCGAGACCGGCACGGTGTACATGAAGATGGGCGACTCGAAGTTCGAGTACCACAAGGACCGGGCGAAGACGGACAAAGCGCGGGTCGGTGACCTGTTCACCCTCGGCGACGTCGGGCACCTCGACGAGGACGGCTACCTCTTCCTGCACGACCGCAAGGCGGACCTGATCATCTCGGGCGGGGTCAACATCTACCCGGCGGAGATCGAGGGCGAGCTGGTGATGCACCCGAAGATCGCCGACGTCGCGGTGTTCGGTGTCCCGCACGAGGACTGGGGCGAGGCGATCAAGGCCGTCGTCCAGCCCGCCGACGGCGTCTCCCCGTCGGACGACCTGACCGCGGAGATCCTGGAGTACGCCGCCGCGCGCCTGGCGAAGTTCAAGCTCCCGCGTTCCGTCGACTACTTGCCCGAGCTTCCGCGTGACCCGAACGGGAAGCTCTACAAGCGCAAGCTCCGCGACCCGTACTGGGAGGGCCACCGCGTCCCCTGATCCGCCCCGTGTCATGAGGGGTGCCCCGAAAAAAAAAAAATGGTGAAATGAGGCCCCCCGCGACCCCTCACCCCCCCCTTTAATTGCGGACCCCCCTTAAGACGAAATTCGTCTTAAGGGGACCCCTCATGACATCAGCGGCCCTGGAAGACGGGCTTGCGCTTCTCGGCGAAGGCGCGAGGGCCCTCTTTCGCGTCTTCGCTCGCGAAGACCTCGATGCCGTACTGGGCGTCGAGTTTGAAGGCCTCTTCCTCGTGCATGCCCTCGGTGTCGCGCATCGTCTTGAGGATCGCGCGGACGGCCAGCGGCCCGTTCGCGGCGATCTTGCCCGCCAGTTCCAGCGCCTTGTCCAAGGCTGTCCCGTCCGGGACGACATGCCCGATCAGGCCGATCTCCAGTGCCTCGGCCGCCGTGATGTGCCGTCCGGTCAGCAGCAGGTCGGCGGCGACGGTGTACGGGATCTGACGGGGGAGCCGCACGGCCGAACCGCCCATCGGGAACAGGCTCCAGCGCGCCTCGGACACCCCGAACTTCGCGCTCTCGCCCGCGACACGGATATCGGTGCCTTGCAGGATCTCCGTCCCGCCCGCGATCGCCGGGCCTTCGACGGCGGCGATCAACGGTTTCGTCAGTCGTCGCCCCTTGAGCAGTCCCTCGATCCTGCTGGGATCGAACGTGCCCTTTTCGAACGAATCGGACGGCGAGTTCTTCGACATCGACTTGAGGTCCGCGCCCGCGCAGAACGCGCCACCCGCGCCGGTGAGCACACAGCACCGGACGTCGTCGTCCTCGTCGACCCGGTTCCACGCCTCGACCATGATCCCGAGCATCTCGCCGCTGAGCGCGTTGCGGGCCTCGGGCCGGTTCATCGTGACCACGAGAGTGTGTTCGATCTTTTCCACCAGCGCGTGCGGTTCGCCCACTGAAACCTCCCGAAGAGCGGCCATTGCCCAGAACGATAACATGTTCTACTTTGAGGACGTGGCACTCAACATCGCGGATCTACTCGAGCACGCCGTCGACGCCGTGCCGGAGCGCATCGCGGTCGTCTGCGGCGATCGGCGGGTCACCTTCGCCGAACTGGAAGAGCGCGCCAACCGGCTGGCGCACCACCTCGCCGCACACGGCGTGGGACCCGGATCCCACATCGGTGTCTATTCCCGGAACTCGATCGAGGCCCTGGAATCGATGATCGCCGCGTACAAGCTGCGCGCGATCGCGGTCAACGTCAACTACCGATACGTCCACGGCGAACTGCGGTACCTGTTCGACAACGCCGACCTCGTGGCACTGGTCCACGAGCGCGAGTATTCGGACAAGGTGGCCGCCGTCCTGCCGGAGGCGCCGAAACTGAAACACGTTGTCGTTGTCGACGACGGAAGCGACGGTGACTACTCGTCGTACCACGGCGTGGACTACGAAGCCGCGCTCGCCGAAGGTTCGCCCGAGCGTGACTTCGCCGAACGCAGCGCCGACGACATCTACATCCTCTACACCGGCGGCACCACCGGGTATCCCAAGGGCGTCCTGTGGCGTCACGAGGACATCTGGCGCGCGCTCGGTGGCGGGATCAACTTCGTCACCGGCGAATACGTCCCGGACGAATGGACGCTCGCCGAACAGGGCAAGTCGGGCAGTCTGGTCCGGCTCCCGGCCGCGCCGCTGATCCACGGCGCCGCGCAGTGGGCCGCGTTCGGCGCGCTGTTCACCGGCAGCCCGGTCGTGTTCGTCCCGCGGTTCGACGCGCACGACGTCTGGAAAGCCGTGCAGGACAACAAGGTCCAGGTGCTCACCATCGTCGGCGACGCGATGGCGCGGCCGCTGATCGACGCCTATCGCGAGGGCGACTACGACGCGTCGTCGATCGTCGCGGTGTCGAGCCACGCCGCCCTGTTCTCCCAGTCGGTGAAGCAGGAATTCCTGGCGCTGCTCCCGCACGTGGTGATCACCGACGCGATCGGCTCGTCCGAAAGCGGGTTCACCGGCATCGGCATGGTCAGCAAGGACAGTGATCATTCGGCCGGGCCGCGGGTCAACTTCGGCAAGGACGCCATCCTGGTGGACGACGACGGCGCGCTCGTCGAGCCCGAACCGGGGGCGATCGGGCTGATCGCGCGACGCGGGCACGTCCCGCTCGGGTACTACAAGGATCCCGCGAAGACCGAGAAGATCTTCGTCGAGATCGACGGCAAGCGGTACGTCGTCCCGGGCGACTACGCGCGCTACGAAGACGACCTCACGGTGACCCTGCTCGGCCGGGGATCGCAGTGCGTGAACACCGGCGGCGAGAAGGTGTATCCGGAAGAGGTCGAAGGCGCGCTGAAGTCGCATCCGGACGTCTTCGACGCGCTCGTCATCGGCATCCCCGACGACCGGCTCGGCCAGCGGGTGGCCGCGGTGATCCAGCCGAGGAACGGCAAGGAACTGGACTTCACCGCGCTCGAAGCGCATGTGCGGAGCGAGATCGCCGGGTACAAGGTGCCGCGCAGCCTCTGGCTCGCCGAGGAGATCGGCCGGTCGCCCAGCGGGAAACCGGACTACCCCTGGGCGGAGCGCTACGCCTCCGAGCACGAGCCCGTCACCATCCAACCGGCGTAAAGGAGTTTCATGCGGACGTCTCTGTGTGACCGGCTCGGGATCGACCTGCCGATCGTCGGGTTCACCCCGTCCGAACACGTCGCCGCGGCGATCAGCCGGGCGGGCGGGCTGGGCGTGCTCGGCTGCGTGCGGTTCAACGACGCCGCCGAACTCGACTCCGTCCTGTCCTGGATGGACGAGAACACCGGCGGCAAACCGTACGGCGTCGACATCGTGATGCCCGCGAAGATCCCGGCCGAGGGGACGTCGATCGATCTCGCGAAACACATCCCGCAGGAGCATCGCGACTTCGTGGAGCGGACGCTGCGTGACCTCGCGGTGCCGCCCTTGCCGGACGACACCGACGAACGCGCGGGAGTGCTGGGCTGGCTGCATTCGGTCGCTCGCTCGCATGTCGAGGTCGCGCTGAAACACCCCATCCGGTTGATCGCCAACGCCCTGGGGTCACCGCCGGTCGACGTCATCGAGCAGTGCCACGCGAAGGGCGTGCCGGTCGCGGCCTTGGCAGGCAAGGCCGCGCACGCCGTCCGGCACGTCGACAACGGCGTCGACATCGTGGTGGCGCAAGGCTATGAGGCGGGCGGGCACACCGGCGAGATCGCGTCGATGGTCCTGCTCCCCGAAGTGGCCGACGCCGTCGGCGACCGCGTGCCGGTGCTCGCCGCCGGCGGGATCGGCTCGGGCAGGCAGGTCGCGGCGGCGCTCGCGCTGGGCGCGTCCGGGGTGTGGATGGGCTCCTTCTGGCTCGCCACCGAGGAATACCTCCAGACCATGGGGGAGTCCGAGGCCATGCAGCGCGCGCTGGTCGCGGCGGGTTCGTCCGACACCGTCCGGACCCGGATCTACACCGGCAAACCGGCACGGCTGCTCAAGACGCGGTGGACCGAGGCGTGGGCCGCGCCCGACGCGCCCGAACCGCTGCCGATGCCGTTGCAGAACCTGCTGGTTTCCCACGCGCACAACAGGATCCACCACGCGGCCGACCCGAGTGTCGTCTCGATGCCGGTGGGGCAGATCGTCGGGCGGATGGACCGGGTGCGCCCGGTCGCCGACGTGATCGCGGAGCTTGTCTCGGGGTACGAAGAGGCACTGTCGCGTTTGGACAAGACTCGCTGAGGCGTGTCAGGTGAGCCGAAGGGGACTTTGCCCGCGTGCGATGCGGGGAAAGTCCCCTTCGCGTCGGCTCCGCCGGTTCGCGGCTCCCCGGAAGAGGTTGTGAAAGCCACTTTCGCGACACCCTTCAGCACACGCGGAACGCCCTAACGTCCTGAAACAGAAGAAGGCCCCCTCCACCACGTCGTTGTGGTGAAGGGGACCTTCAGCGCATGCGGTGCGACGGAACTACAACCCGGCGGCCGCGTTCTTGATCGCGGTCGCGAAGGTGCTCACCTCGGCGTAGACACCGGGAGCGCGCGGCCGCGCGCAGCCCTCACCCCAGCTGACGATGCCGACCTGGATCCAGGCGTTGTTGGCGTCGCGGCGGAACATCGGGCCGCCCGAGTCACCCTGGCAGGTGTCGACGCCACCGGAGTTGACGTTGCCCGCGCAGATCTCGGCGCTGTCGATCAGGTCGGCGTAGCTGCCGCCCTGAGCCTTGCACGTCGAGTCCGAGACGAACGGGACGTTGGCCTTGAGCAGGTAGCGCTGCTGCGCGCCGCCCTCGGAAGCGGCACCCCAGCCGGCGACGGTGAACGTGCCGTTGTTGTACGCCGTCGTGGTGGCGATCGGCAGCGTCGCGATACCGGTGACCGGGCTCGCGAGCTTGATCAGGGCCCAGTCACCACCGGTGGAGGTGGGGTAGGTCGGAGACCGGTGCACGTAGGTCGACTTGACCTTCTTGGCCGAGCCGCTCTGCAGGTCCACGACACCGAGGGTGGCGGTGATGCTCGTGTTGGCCCCGGTCCGCGACACGCAGTGCGCGGCGGTCAACACGATCTGCGGGGTGTAGAGCGCACCACCGCAGCCCATGGAAAGCCTGACCATCCAAGGGAATTCACCCTGAGCGGCGCGCGTTCCACCGACCACGTCGGTGGACGGCGGCTGCGCGGCCGCGGCAGGGGGAGCCGTGGCGAGGGCCGCCAGGGTTCCGGCCGCCGCGACGGCGATCAGGGTCTTTTTGAGCAGGCTGAACCGACGCTTGATGTCCAAGGGTTCATTCCTTCCGGCTGTCCACAGTGGAGGCAGGGAGACTGACTGCGGCCACTTGACTACAGCAGGTGGGGATACACCTGGACAACCAACTTTCTTCGGATCTTTCAGCCGATGGTGGTGATTAACGGACGTTCGCTGCGAATCGCCGACGAATGGCGTAGCCCAGAGCGCCTAGTGCCAGTACTCCGGAACCGGTGAGCGCCGAAACCGCCGGAAGACTGAAAGCGAGCACAGCGCAGCCGAGCAGGCCGAAAGCGGGGATCACCCGACCTTTGGGCAGGGTCAGCGCGCCGGCGTTCGCCACGGCGTAATAGACGAGCACGGCGAAGGACGAAAAGCCGATCGCGCCACGCAGATCGAGCGTGCTCGCGAGCAGGGCGACGACGACGCCGACGGTCACCTCGGCCCGGTGCGGTACCCCGAAGCGGGGGTGCACCGCGGCCAGGAAGCGGGGGAGGTGCCCATCGCGCGCCATGGCCAGCGTGGTCCGTGAGACACCCAGCACGAGTGCGAGCAGCGAGCCGAGCGCGGCGACCACGGCGCCCACCCGCACCGCGGGCGTGAGCCAGGACCAGGACGACCGCGCGACCCCTTCCGCGATCGGATCCGCGCTCCGGCCCAGCAGATCCGGCCCGAGCTGGTACAGCAGGACGAAGGCGAGCACGGCGTAGACGACCAGCGCCAGCCCGAGCGCGATCGGCACGGCGCGGGGGATGGTGCGCGCCGGATCGCGGACCTCCTCGCCCAGCGTCGCGATCCGCGCGTAGCCGGCGAAAGCGAAGAACAGCAGGCCCGCCGCTTCGAGTACGCCGCCCACGCCGGGGGCGGCGATCGGTCCCGGCGACCCGGCCCGCATCGTGCCGCCGAAGGTCATCGCCACGACGGCCAGTGCCAGGATCGTCAGCGTGATGGACACGATCACCCTGGTCGCGAACGCCGAGCGCTGGACGCCGCGATAGTTCAACCCGGTCAGCGCGGCCACCACGGCCACCGCAAACACGCTTCGCCACGGCTGCCCGAGCCCGGGAGCGGCGTAGGTGACGACGGTCAGGGTCATCGCCGCGCAGCTGGCCGTCTTGCCCACCACGAAACCCCAGCCGGCCAGATAGCCCCAGAACTCGCCCAGCCGCTCCCGGCCGTAGACGTAGGTCCCGCCGGACGCCGGGTACAGCGCGGCCAGCCTCGCCGACGACGTCGCGTTGCAATAGGCGATCACGGCGGCGATGGCGAGCCCGGCGGGAAGCCAGGCTCCCGCGGCGCGGGCGGCCGGGGCGAACGCGACGAAGACGCCCGCCCCGATCATCGAGCCGAGCCCGATGAAGACCGCGTCGCGGGTGCCGATCCGCCGAATGAGTGTGCCCTTTTCGTCCACGAGTGTGAGCGTGGCATGAACACTTCGTTCGGGTCAGTACAGGCACGGGGAAATCGCTCTAGGATCTCCGATTGTGAAAGCGCGTTCGCCCAGAGTTCATCCGCCCGCCGAGGGCCCGGTCCGGGACGGAATTCCCGAGCACGGCCGCATTCCCCGTTATTACGCGGTCAAAGTCGATCTGCTCGACGTGATCGCCGAATTGGGTCAGGGAGCGGTACTTCCCACCGAAAGGGAACTGTCCGAACGATTCGAGGTTTCCCGCGCGACGGTACGCCAGGCCGTCGGCGAACTCGTGCTCGAAGGCCGTCTCAGCAGGCGGCAGGGGAGCGGCACGTACGTCGCGGGCCCCAAGCTGGTCCAGCCGCTCGCCTTGGTGAGTTACACGGAAGGACTCAGGAGGCAGGGCATTCAGCCCGGCCGGAATTTGATCTCACTGGAGCGCCGGGAGGCGGGCCCGTCGCTGGCTTCGGAACTGGAAATCGATCCCGACGACGACGTCATCCACATCGAGCGGGTGCTGCTCGCCGACGACGAGCGGGTCGGGCTGGAATCGACCTATCTCACCGCCGCGCGATTCCCGACGCTGATGGATGTGTTCGATCCCACACAGTCGCTCTACGCCTGTTTGCGGGAAAGGCTCGGCGTGGTCTTCGACGGCGCGGAGGAGCGGGTCGAGACCGTACTCGCGACGCCGCGGGAGGCGTTGCTGATCGGGACGAACCCGGCACTGCCGATGCTGCTGATGCACCGGACCTCCTGGGGGGCCGACGGCGTCCCGTTCGAGCGCGTCCGGTCGCTGTTCCGGGGCGACCGCCTCTCCTTCGAGACCCGCCTGGGCCGCGTGGAGTGATCCCTTCCCGCATTTAGTCCTCTGGATGCGGTGGTTGCAGGTTCAACGACCGCGAGCAGAGGACGAAACGCGGAGATAAATGTAACGTGAAGATAACAGGTCTGGTCCACATTTCGGGGGTCCTTCACCTGGAGTTAGAACCGCGGTCACGGAGCGTTGGTGCGCGCAGGCGAGCGTCTGCGGTGTGCGAATCCTCATCATCGGCGGCGGGGTGCTCGGCACCCAGCACGCCTGGCAGGCCGTCGAACGCGGCCACGACGTCGTCCAGATCGAACGCGAACCCGAGGCCCGGGGCGCGTCCGTGCGCAACTTCGGGCTGGTCTGGGTCGGCGGCCGCGCCAGTGGCCCCGAACTGGAGACGGCCGCGCGGGCGCGGGTGCTGTGGGAGCGCATCGGCGAGCGCGTCGAGGGGATCGGCTTCCGGCCGAACGGCTCCCTCACCGTCGTCCGCACGGAGGCCGAACTCGCCGTCGCCCGGGCCGCGGCCGCGAGCCCGGAGGATCGCGGCTTCAAGCTGCTCGACGCCGCCGAGACCCGGGAACTGAACCCGGCCCTGCGCGGCGACTTCCTCGGCGCCCTCTGGTGCGATCGCGACGCCGCTGTCGAACCACGCGTCGCCCAGCCCGCGCTGCGCGCTGAACTGGCGAAATCCGGCCGCTACACCTGGGTGCCCGGCCGCGAGATCCGCGACCTGACCGCCCACGGCGTCGTCGACGACACGGGCGAGACCCACGAAGGCGACGTCGTCGTGCTGTGCACCGGCGCCTGGACCGGTGGCCTGGTCAAGGAACTCGCCGGGCAGACGCCGGTCCGCCGGGTACGGCTGCAAATGGCCCAGACCGAGCCACTCGGGGAAACCCTCACCACCACTGTCGCCGACGCGGACAGCTTCCGCTATTACCCGGCGTATCGCGGTGAGGCGCTCGACGGCCTCAACGCGGGCCAGCCGCAGGGCGAGATCGCCGCGATCAACAAGATGCAGCTGCTCATGGTCCAGCGCCTCGACGGCTCGCTGACCATCGGCGACACCCACGAGTACGACGAGCCGTTTTCCTTCGACACCACCGAAGACCCGTACGACCACCTCGCCGAGGTCGCCGGCGCGCTGCTCGGACGGCCGCTCCCGCGGATCGCCCGCCGCTGGGCCGGGGTCTACGCCCAGACCACCGACACCGCCCGGATCGTCCACCGCGCCCGCGTCGCGGACAACGCCTGGCTCGTCACCGGGCCGGGCGGCCGGGGCATGACCTGTTCCCCCGCCATCGCCGAAGACACCGCCGAGGAGCTCTCATGGTGAACACCGAACTCGTCGTCCTGGACATGGCCGGGACCACCGTCGCCGACGACGGCCTCGTGATCCGCGCCTTCACCGAGGCGATCGCCGCCGCCGGAGTGTCCGAAGAGGACAGCCGCTTCGCCGGAATGCTCGACTACGTCGTCGAAACCATGGGGCAGTCCAAAATCGTCGTCTTCCGCGCCCTGCTCGACGGCGACGAAAAGCTGGCCCAGCACGCGAACTCAGCCTTCCAGGACGCCTACGCCAAGCTCGTCGCCGACGGCCACTGCGAGCCGATCCCCGGCGCCGAGGACACCATCCAGGAGCTGCGCGCCCAAGGCGTGAAGGTCGCGCTCACCACCGGCTTCGCCGCCGGAACTCAGAACGCGATCCTCGACGCGCTGGGCTGGCACGGTCTCGCGGACACCGTCCTGGCACCGGGCGAGGGTGTCCGTGGACGCCCGTTCCCCGACCTCGTCCTCGCCGCCGCGCTGCGGCTCGAAATCACCGACGTCCGCCGCATCGCCGTCGCCGGTGACACCCCTTCCGACGTCCAGACCGGGCTCTCCGCCGGTGCGTCGATCGTCGCCGGCGTGCTCACCGGCTCGGCGAAGGAGCCGGAACTCGACGCCGCCGGCGCCACCCACGTCCTCGAATCCGTCCGCGACCTCCCCGCCCTGCTGTCCTAAAAGGAGCTTTGACGACATGAAGAAAATCGCGGCCGCGGCCCTCACCGGGCTGCTCACGATCACCCTGGCCGCCTGTGGCGGCACCGCCGGCGGCGCGTCCGGCGACCAGACCGTCACGATGTACACAGTGGACGGCCTGGAGGACTGGTACGCCCAGCGCGTCGAGGAGTTCAAGGCCAAGACCGGCATCACCGTCCAGGCGGTGACCGCCGGATCGGGCGAGGTCGCCTCGCGGGTGGAGAAGGAGAAGGCCAACACCCAGGCCGACATCCTCGTCACGCTCCCGCCGTTCATCCAGCGCGCCGCGTCCCAGGGCCTGCTCGCCGCCACGGCACCGGCCGGGATCGACCAGGTCCCCGCCGGGCAGAAGGACGCCCAGGGCCGCTACTTCGCCGTCATGAACAACTACCTCAGCTTCATCCGCAACCCGCAGGCCTCGCCCAAGACCTGGGACGACCTGCTCGCGCCGGCGCTCAAGGGCAAGCTCCAGTACTCCACCCCCGGCGAGGCGGGCGACGGCACCGCGGTCCTGCTCCAGCTCCAGCACGTCCTCGGTGACCAGGGCGCGCTCGACTATCTCGCCAAACTCGAAGCCAACAACGTCGGCCCGTCGTCCTCCACCGGCAAGCTCCAGCCGAAGGTCGCCAAGGCCGAGATCCTGGTGGCCAACGGCGACGTCCAGATGAACCTCGCCGAGATCGAGAAGAGCGGCGGTTTCGAGCTCTTCTTCCCGGCCGACGCGCAGGGCAAGCGGTCCACGTTCGCGCTCCCGTACTACGCCGGTCTCGTGAACAACGCGCCGCACGCGGAGAACGCCAAGAAGTTCCTGGACTTCCTGCTCTCGCCCGAGGTGCAGGGCAAGGCCGTCGACGCCTTCGGTGCTCCGTCGCGGACCGACGTCACGCCGTCCGGCCCGAAGGCGGACAAGGTCAAGGCCGCCCTCGACGGCGTCGAGATCTGGCAGCCGGACTGGGACGCCGTCCTCGCGAAGCTCGACGCCGACCTCGCCGCGTACAAGAAGGCCGTGGGCCGATGACCCCGGCGGTCGAGTTCCGCGGGGTGTCCGTCCGCTTCGGGCAGACGACCGCGCTCTCGCCACTGGACCTCACCGTGGCCAGAGGGGAGACCCTCGCCATGCTCGGCCCGTCCGGCTCCGGCAAGTCGACGGCCCTGAAGGCCCTCGCGGGGTTCATCGTGCCGAGCACCGGCCGGGTCCTGCTCGACGGCGAGGACGTCACCGGCCTCCCACCGCACCGGCGCGGCCTCGGCGTGGTCGTCCAGAGCTACGCGCTGTTCCCGCACATGCGGGTCGAGGCCAACGTCGCTTTCGGCCTCAAAGCAAGGAAAACCCCGCGGACCGAGACCGCGAGCCGGGTCGCCGAGGCGCTGGAACTGGTCGGGATGGGCGAGTACGCCCGCCGCTACCCGCGTGAGCTTTCGGGCGGGCAGCAACAGCGGGTCGCGCTCGCGCGGGCCTTGGCCATCAGGCCGAGGGTGCTGCTGCTGGACGAGCCACTGTCCGCTTTGGACGCCGCCCTGCGCGAGGACATGGTCGCGGAACTGCTGCGGCTGCGGGCGGAACTGCCCGACACCACACTGATCTACGTCACCCACGATCAGGGCGAGGCGCTGGCGCTCGCCGATCGGATCGCCGTCATGCGCGACTCGAAGCTGGTCGAACTCGGGCCGAGCCGCGAGCTCTACCAGCGCCCGTCGACGGAGTTCACCGCGAGCTTCCTCGGCGCGTCCAACCTCATCCCGGTGGAACTGATCCAGCCCGACGGCACCCGGGTCCGGCTCGGCGACCGCGAACTGGCGGCCGACCCGTCCGGGACGTTCCGGACCGGGCAGTCCGTCGCGCTCGGCGTACGGCCGCACCGGGTCGGGATCACCGCGGTGGACACGCCGGGCGCGCTGCCCGCCGTGCTGCGCGGTGTCCAGTGGCGGGGCACGGGCTTCCGGCTCGACCTCGAACTCGCGCACGACGGGGGCGAGGTCCGGGCCGAGGTGCCGGACGTCGAAGGGCTTCCGAACGTGGGGGAGCGGGTCGGAGTGTCCATTCCGGACGGTTGCCCGCTGGTGGGTGTCGGATGACCGGCCTCGCCCTGGCCGCCACGGCGGCACCGGCGCGGCGGCGGGAGAAACAGCCCGGCCGCGGCTGGCTCCTGCTGCCGCCGGTGCTCGTCCTGCTCGGCTTCTTCGGCTACCCGCTGGTGCTGGTCGCCCTCCAGTCCCTGGAATCGAAGACCGGCGAATTCGGGTTGTCGGTGTGGCTCGACGTCCTGGGCTCGGCGGAGTTCCGGGACGCCGCCTGGAAGACCGTCGCGCTCGCGCTCGGCGCCACCGCGGGCTGCGTCGTGCTCGGGACCTTCCTCGCGCTGGTGATCGCGTTCGTGCCGTTCCCCGGCGCGCGGACGCTTTCGCGGCTGGTGGACACCGTGCTCGCGTTCCCGTCGTTTCTCATCGCGCTCGCGTTCACCTTCATCTACGGCAGCGCGGGCATCCTGGGCGCGGGCGGGTTCCTGTACTCGCCGTTCGGGATCCTGCTGGCGGAGATCACCTTCTACACGCCGTTCGTGATGCGGCCGGCGCTCGCCGCGTTCGGACAGGTCTCGTCGGCGCAGATGGAGGTCGCGGCCAGCCTCGGCGCGAAACCCGGCCGGGTGCTGCGCCAGGTGATCCTGCCGGAGGCCTTGCCGTCGCTGGCTTCCGGCGCCTGCCTGACCATGCTGCTGGCGATGAACGAGTTCGGCATCGTGCTCTTCCTCGGCGCCAAGGACGTCACGACGCTGCCGATGCTCGTGTATGGCAAGGGAATCGTCACCTTCGACTTCCCGCAGGCGTGCGTGATCGCGGTGGTCAACGTCGTGTTCTCCCTCGCCCTGTACGGAACCTACCGGCGACTGACGAAGGGAGGCCGCCGTGCTGCTGTGGACCAGGCGTAGCCGTTTCCTGCTGTGGGCGGTGTTCGCGGTGCTGTTCACCGCGATCGTGCTGGCGCCGCTGCTGATGATCGTGCTGGCTTCGGTCGCCGGGAGCTGGACGGGATTGCTGCCGGGCGCGCTCACCGGCTCGCATTTCGCGCAGGCGTTCTCCGGCGAGACCTTCGCGAGTCTTTCAGTGAGCATCCAGACGGGGGTCATCGCGTCGGCGGTCTCCGTGCTGCTGGGGACCTGGGCCGCGCTCGCGTCGCAGTCCGCCGGTGGCCGGGTCCGGAAGGTCGTCGACACCCTGTTCCACCTGCCGATCGCGGTTCCGTCGGTGGTGCTGGGGCTGGCGCTGCTGGTCGCGTTCAGCCGTCCGCCGCTGGCCTTCAACGGCACCCGCTGGATCGTGCTGCTCGGGCACGTGATGATCCTGCTGCCGTTCTCCTACAGCACCGTCTCCGCCGCGATCGCGCGGATGGACCCGCTGCTGGCGCAGGCCGCGGCGAGCCTCGGCGCGGGGCCGGTCCGGGTGCTGCTGCGGGTGCGGCTGCCGGTGCTGCTGCCGTCGATCTCGGCGTCGGCGAGTCTCGCGCTGGCGATGTCGATGGGCGAACTGGGCGCGACGATGATGCTGTACCCGCCGGACTGGCGGACGTTGCCCGCGAGCATCTTCGCGCTCACGGACCGGGGACAGGTGTTCCTGGCGTCGGCGAGCACGGTGCTGCTGCTGGCCGTCACGCTCGCCGGGGTGGTGATCCTCGGACTGGCTCGCGGTCGCGCGGCCCAGCGTTGATGCAACCCGATGCGGTCATGGTTCCGTCTTGCCGCCATGAAGAACGCAGCGAAGACGCTGGGCGCGGGGCTCGTGCTCGCCGCGACGGCCGCCTGCGGCGCGGGCGGCCCGGGAGCACCGGCGAACACGAGCACCCCACCGGTCGTCACCACACCCTCGGATCTGCCCACCTCGCTCCCGGCGAGCCCGCCGGTCGCGAAACCACCGATGTCCAGGCCGACCGTCGGCCCGCCGCCCATGGACAAGATGCTGCCGCCAGGCCAGGTCGACGCCAAGGTGCCCGCGCAGGTCAGCGCGGAGAACGGCGGCGTGAACGTGCACCTCGAACTGAGCGGTTGCGACGAGGCGACGGCGAACCTCGCCGACCAGAACGCGCAGCGGGTCGTGGTCAAGGTGAAGATCGACCACGGCAAGCCGGGGCAGATGTGCCCGCAGGTCATCCGCTACGCCGTCCTGCCGGTGAAACTCGCCGAGCCGCTCGGTGCGCGGACCGTCGTCGTGGAAGCGGGTTGAGATCATGTGCAACCCCACGGCGGCTTCGTTCCGTCCCAGTCGCATGAGGTACTTAACGAATGCCATCGGCCTTGGCCTGATCGTCGTTGCGGTATCCGCCTGCGGGGCGCAGAACCAGGCGGCGGAACCCGCGGCCGGACCCGGGAGCGGCACCCTGAGTACCGTGCCGCCGTCCCCGACCGTGCCGCCGTCCTCGACGCCCCCGCCGGTCAGCCAGCCCGGGATGCCGGGCGCGCCGCGGCAGGAGGTCCCGGAAGGCAGCACCAAGCTGCCGGACAAGCAGCTCGACGCGGCGGCGTTGCCCGCGGACTACCCGCGTGAGGTGTACACCAGCAACGGCGGGACGATCCTGAACATCCGCGGCCAGGAAGGCGGCTGCGGGCACGCGACGGCGGAGGCCGCGCAGCAGGACGGGAACCGGGTCACCGTCAACCTGACCGAACTGAAGGGCCAGACGGGCCAGATGTGCACCATGGACATCCGGCACCCGGTGATCTCGGTGGCGCTTTCGGCGCCGCTGGGGGAGCGGACCGTCGTGCTGAAGCAGATGCGGTAACGCGCCGACCGCGCGCTATGAAAGGTCCTTTCCTTGCAAAATTTGCAAGGAAAGGACCTTTCATCTCAGCGGAAGCTGATCTGCAGCACCGGTTCCGAAGTGGCCTCGAAGAAGTCGTTGCCCTTGTCGTCGATGACGATGAACGCGGGGAAGTCCTCGACCTCGATCTTCCAGACCGCTTCCATCCCCAGTTCGGCGTACTCGAGGACGTCGACCTTCTTGATGCAGTCCTGCGCGAGCCGCGCGGCCGGGCCGCCGATCGAGCCGAGATAGAACCCGCCGTGCTCGTTGCACGCGGCGGTCACCTTCTTGGACCGGTTGCCCTTCGCCAGCATCACCAGAGAGCCGCCCGCGGCCTGGAACTGCTCGACGTAGGAGTCCATGCGGCCCGCGGTGGTCGGCCCGAAGGAGCCCGACGCGTAGCCCTCGGGCGTCTTCGCCGGGCCCGCGTAGTACACGGGGTGGTCGCGAAGGTACTGCGGCATCTCTTCACCCGCGTCGAGCCGCTCGGCGATCTTCGCGTGCGCGATGTCGCGGGCGACGACGAGCGGGCCGGTCAGCGACAGGCGCGTCTTCACCGGCAGCTGCGAGAGCTGTGCGCGGATCTCGGCCATCGGGCGGTTCAGGTCGACGGTCACCACCTCGTCGGACAGGTCGTCCTCGGTGACGTCCGGCAGGAACTGGGCCGGGTCGCGCTCCAGCTGCTCCAGGAACACGCCGTCGGCGGTGATCTTCGCCTTGGCCTGACGGTCGGCCGAGCACGAGACGGCCACGCCGACCGGGCAGGACGCGCCGTGGCGCGGCAGGCGGATCACGCGGACGTCGTGGCAGAAGTACTTGCCGCCGAACTGCGCGCCGATGCCGAACTGGCGCGTCATCTCCAGCACCTGCTGTTCGAGGTCGACGTCGCGGAAACCGTGGCCCAGCTCGGAACCCTCGGTGGGGAGGTCGTCGAGATAGCGGGCCGAAGCCAGCTTCGCGACCTTCAGGTTGAACTCCGCCGACGTGCCGCCGACGACGATCGCCAGGTGATACGGCGGGCAGGCGGCGGTGCCGAGGCTGCGCAGTTTCTCGTCGAGGAACTTCGCGAGCCGCTTCGGGTTCAGGACCGCTTTCGTTTCCTGATAGAGGAACGTCTTGTTCGCGCTGCCGCCGCCCTTGGCCATGAACAGGAATTCGTAGCTCGGGTCGCCTTGACCGTCTTTGTGATAAAGCTCGATCTGGGCGGGGAGGTTGGTACCGGTATTGCGCTCATCCCAGAAATTCACCGGCGCCATCTGCGAATAGCGCAGATTCAACTCCTGATAGGCGTCGAAAATGCCCCGGGACAGCGCACGCTCGTCGTCGGCGCCGGTGAGCACGCCTTCGCCGCGTTTGCCGATCACGATCGCGGTGCCGGTGTCCTGGCACATCGGGAGCACGCCGCCGGCGGAGATCGCCGCGTTGCGCAGCAGGTCCATCGCGACGAACCGGTCGTTGCCACTGGCCTCGGGATCGTCGACGATCGCGCGCAGCTGAGCCAGGTGTGACGAGCGCAACAGGTGCTGGATGTCGGTGATCGCGGTCTTGGCGAGCTTGGTCAGCGCCTCGGGCTCGACCTTGAGGAATTTCCGGCCCGCGGCCTCGACGACCTCGACACCTTCGGTGCCGAGAAGCCGGTATTCGGTGCGGGTGTCCTTGGCGAGCGGAAGGACTTCGGTGTGCTGGAACGTGGTGGGCGCCACTGCGCGGGCTCCTTTGCCGGCATCGGGAACCCGCCCACGGTACCCAAGCCCGGGCGTCGGGCCGGACAGGCCACGGCTGAAGTAACCGGGGCCACTGCCGGTGGGCGCCGACGCGAGTGGTTCGTGAGTGGCGATTCGGGTTAGAGCGGACCGGTATTTACCTACCTACGCCTGACTTGCGCGAGAGTCGTGCCGGTCTCGTGCTGTGGCAGACGACGTGACGGGGGAAGATTCCGGACGTTCAACGGCCGGAATCTTCCCCCGTCGACCACACCGCCGTCCGGCGCAAGCTCCACTCGGCACCGAGACGAGGCCGAGCGTGGAGGATCCGGGACGTTCAACGTCCCAAATCCTCCACACTCGCCATCTGCACCGTGGGTAGGTAAATACGAGTCCGCCAGAACCCGAATCGCCACTCACGACCACCTGTGCCGACTGCAATTCCCGCGCTGCAATTTGTCGCAGCGCCGTACAAATAGTTCGGGAGGCCGGGCCCACCCCGACGGACCCGACCTCCCGGGGAAAGCGATCCGGGCGCGAACACCCGACCGCGAAGACTTTCGACCTGCTCGACGGTCTCGTGACGCAGGTCATAAGTCAACGCTGCCGAACGGGTGTCGCTTTTTCCGAGCCCCGAAGGGCTCAACAGGGTTTACGAAGCGTAGGCGCGCAGGCGGTCTGCCCGCTCACCCTGACGAAGCTTCGACATGACCTCTCGCTCGATCTGCCGAACGCGCTCACGGGACAGCCCGAAGTGCTTGCCGATCTGATCGAGCGTGCGGGGCTGGCCGTCGTCGAGGCCGTAGCGCAGGCGGATCACCTGGGACTCCCGGTCGTCCAGCGTCGCGAGCACGCGGCGCAGGTCGTCCTGGAGCAGACCGGAGATCACGGCGCTCTCGGCGTCGGTCGCCTCGGAGTCCTCGATGAAGTCGCCGAGCGGGGCGTCCTCCTCGGTGCCGACCGGCATGTCGAGGCTCACCGGGTCACGCGAGTGGTCGAGCAGGTCGGAGATCTTATGCGCCGGGATGCCCGATTCGGCGGCCAGCTCCTCGTGGGTCGCGTCACGCCCGAGCTGCTGGTGCAGATCGCGCTTGATGCGGGCCAGCTTGTTCACCTGTTCCACCAGGTGGACCGGCAGCCGGATGGTGCGTCCCTGGTCGGCCATCCCCCTGGTGATGGCCTGGCGGATCCACCAGGTGGCGTAGGTCGAGAACTTGAACCCCTTGGAGTAGTCGAACTTCTCCACCGCGCGGATCAGACCCAGGTTCCCCTCCTGGATCAGGTCGAGCAGCGGCATCCCCCGGCCGGTGTAACGCTTCGCGAGCGAGACCACGAGGCGGAGGTTGGCCTCCAGCAGGTGGTTCTTCGCGACGTGGCCGTCACGCACGAGAGCGCGCATCTCCGAGCGGCGCTTGGGCGTGAGGCCTTCGGCCGTGTCCAGCATGTGCTGGGCGAACACTCCGGCTTCGATGCGCTTGGCCAGCTCGACCTCGTCGGCGGCGGACAGCAGCGCCGTCTTGCCGATTCCGTTGAGGTACACGCGAACGAGGTCCGCGGCCGGGCTCTGGGCGTCGAGGTCGGCGTCGGTGAGCGCCCCCGTGCTCACCGGCTCCTGGGTGGATTGCGCCGGGATACGGCGCTCGCGAATCCCGCGCGCTTCGCGTTCGAGAGTCTGGACTGACATTCTGCCTCCCCGGTCACGGGCTGAACGTGCTGCGGTGTGTCCGCCGGATCCGCCTCGGTGTAGCAAGCCCTGTGGAAAACCCGCTACTCCTCGTCGGCCCAGCTTGGCTGGACACTTGGCTCAACGCCGGGAGGTCCGAAAACGTTCCCGGCCGCTACAGGAGAGACGGGTGGCTGACCTGGGACGTTGCTCGACCAACCCTGAGCTTTTCCTGAGAATGACCGTGCGCGGGAGAAACCGAGATGGTCTAGACCTCTAGGAGGAGCGTGAACGGACCGTCGTTCACGCTCCGCACCGCCATCATCGCGCCGAAGCGGCCGGTCTCGACCCGCGCGCCACGTTCGCGCAGGGCGTCGACGACGGCCGTCACGAGTGGTTCGGCGGCTTCGGGGCGGGCGGCCGCCGTCCACGACGGACGGCGGCCTTTGCGGGTGTCCCCGTAGAGGGTGAACTGGCTTACGACGAGCAGGGGAGCGCCGATGGTGGCGCAGGATTCCTCGTCGCGAAGTATGCGAGCTTCGTGCAGTTTGCGTGCCATGGTGGCCACCTTCGACATCTCGTCGTCGACGTGGATTCCCAGCAGTACCAGCAAACCCGGCTCGTCGATGGCGCCCGTCACCTCGTCGCCGACGGTCACGCTCGCTTCCGTGACCCTCGCCACCACCGCCCGCATCAGGCGGCGGGGAGGAGCATGCCGTGCCGGACCAGCTCTCGCACGACCGGCAGCGCGGCCTCGGCCAGCTCCTGCGGTTCCAGGCCCTGAGCGGCCGCCAGGAGCACGATCAGGTCCTCCAGCGGCAGCGCGCCCTGGCAGCCCGCGAGCAGCCTCGTGGCGAGCTCGTCGACCTCGTGCGACCACCCGGGCCCGTCGGTGCGGTGCAGGCGCTGGACGGTCGTGGCCCAGCCCTCCTCGCCCGGTTCGGCGACGCTCTCCAGAAGAACGCTTTCCGGCACCCGGAAACGGACATCGAGGAGGGAATCGCCGTTGGCGCGCAGCCATTCCACGCGATCCAGCCAGTTCGCCGCCTCGGCGCCCAGCGGGTCGTCGTAGGCCTGGCGCAGGTCCTCGCACACGATCGTCGGGGTCGCGCCGCCCGCCCGGCGAAGGGTGACGAAGCCGAAACCGATGCCCTGGACGTCGTTTTCGGCGAACCAGTCGAGCCAGGCGCCGGATTTGGCACGGCCTTCGGGGGAGCGGGGGTCGATGCCCGCGTCGCGCAGCCACGTGCCGACGTACAGGCCCGGATCCGCGATGTCCCGCTGGACGAACCACGCGTCGGTCTCGGCGGGCAGCCAGCGGGTCACCCGATCGCCCCAGTCCTCGCCCTCGACGTGCAGCCAGGACGCCAGGAGCTGGCCGGTGCCGCCGTCGTTGAGGAACCCGGGCAGCTGCCGCACCACGAGCGCGCTGGCGTCGTCACCGGCGAGACCGGAGTCGCGGTAGGTGTAGTCGACCCGCGGCGGGCCGACCACGAACGGCGGATTGCAGACGATCTGGTCGAACCGGCGCCGCGCGACCGGTGCGAACCACTCGCCCCGCACGAGTTCGACGTCCAGCTCGTTGAGCCGGAAGGTGGCCGCGGCCAGTGCCAGCGCGCGGGCCGAGACGTCGGTCGCGGTGACCTTCTTCGCGTGCCGGGTGGCGTGCAGCGCCTGGACGCCGTTGCCGGTGCCGACGTCGAGCAGGCTGCCGACCTCGCGGCGGCTGGTGGCCCGGATCAGGCTCAGCGACGCGTGCCCGACGCCGAGCACGTGGTCTTCGGGCACCGTCTTGCCCAGGATGTCGGCGTCGAGGTCGGCGACGACCCACCACGAGCCTTCGTCGTCGCCGTGCGGGCGGACGTCGAGACCGGCCCGGTAGCCGTCGGCGTTGGGCACGAGCAGCGTGGCGGCGACCGCGTCATCGAGGGACAGTGGCGCGAAAGCGGCCTCGACGTCCTTCTCCGCTTCGGTCGAACCCAGCAGGAAGAGCCGGATCAGGGTGCCGAGGTCGCCGGAGTCGCGGGTCGCGCGATAGGCGAGTTCGGGTTCGCCGCGCCCGAGGGCGGCGTGCGCCGGTCCGAGGGCGTCGACCACGCCGTCGGCGTCGTAACCCGTCCGGCGGAAGGCGTCCCGCAGCCTCGCGCAGACGTCGTCGGACAGGTCGGGGAGGGCCGCTGATGTGCTCACGTTCGGTAATACTGCCAGGATGAAGTGGTGAGCCTCGAACGTGTCCTGGCACCGCTGCAGGCGGCGCTGCCCGGATTGGAAGACCTGTACACCGACCTCCACCGGCACCCGGAGCTGTCGTTCGCCGAAACCCGGACCGCCGCCGAACTGGCCCGGCGCCTGGAGGCCGACGGTTACGAGGTGCACACCGGCATCGGGCGCACCGGCGTCCTGGGCGTGCTGCGCAACGGGCCCGGCCCGAAGGTGATGCTGCGCGCCGACATCGACGCGCTGCCGGTCGAGGAGAAGACCGGACTGCCCTACGCGAGTACCGCGCGCGGGGTCGACGCCGACGGCCGCGACGTCCCGGTGATGCACGCCTGCGGCCACGACATGCACGCCACCTGGCTGTCTGGCGCCGCCTCGCTGCTCGCGTCGGGACGCGAGCACTGGTCGGGCACGCTGATGGTCGTGTTCCAGCCGGGTGAGGAGGCGGGGGACGGTGCTGTCGGGATGGTCCGGGACGGGGTCTTCGGTCCCGCCGGCAAACCCGACGTCGTCCTCGGCCAGCACGTCGTCCCCGGTCCGGCGGGATGGGTGCTGACCAGGCCGGGCGTGATCATGGCGGCCACCGACGCGCTGCGCATCACGCTGCACGGCCGGGGCGGGCACGGTTCGCGCCCCGAGACCACGGTGGATCCCGCCGTGCTCGCCGCGTCGGTGGTGCTCAAGCTGCAGACCATCGTCTCGCGGGAGATCTCGGCGACCGAATCAGCGGTGGTGACCGTCGGTTCGCTGCACGTCGGTACCGCGCACAACATCATCGCCGACCACGCCGTGCTCGAGGTCAACATCCGGTCGTTCGACCAGGCGGTGCGGGAGAAGGTCGTCGCGGCCGTCGAACGGATCGTCCACGGCGAGGCCGCCACCGCGGGCGCCCCGAAACCGCCGGACATCGAGCGGATCGGCGCGTTCCCGGTGACCGAGAACGACGAGAAGGCCACCGAAGGCCTCGCGGCCGCTTTCGCCGACCACTTCGGCGAAGGCCGCGTGATGCCCGCGCCGCTGGTCACCGGCAGCGAAGACTTCAGCGAGTTCGGCCGGGCGGCCGGGGTGCCGTCGGTGTTCTGGCTGGTCGGCGGGCTGGACGCGGAGAAGGTCATCGCGGCGATGACCGCCGGGCGGTTCGAACAGGACATTCCTTCGAACCACTCGCCGCTCTTCGCGCCCATCCCGCATCCGACGCTCTCGGCGGGCGTCGAAACGCTCGTGGTCGCGGCCCTGCACCGGTTCACCCACCCAGGTGTCGGATGAGCCCGGGGAGTGGGAGCATGGATGCCGGAGGTGGTGCTGTGAACGCGCCCGCCCACGGTCCCGAACCGAGGGAACCCGCTCCGGTGCTGATCACCGAAGCCGCCCCGTCCTACGAAGACCAGCTCGCCAAACGGAAGCGGAAGTACATCATCATGATGTCGTTCCGCATCCCTTGCCTCATCCTGGCCGGGATCTTCTACGAGACCTGGTGGCTCGCGCTGGCGCTGATCGCGATCTCGATCCCGCTGCCCTGGATCGCCGTCCTGGTCGCCAACGACCGGCCGCCGCGCAAGAGCGAGTCGGTCAACCGGTACGAGGCGGAACCGACCCGTATCGAAGGCACCACGCACCGCGTCATCGACGGCGGCTGACCCGTTTCGCGCGCGCAGTCACGTGCTATGAAAGGTCCTTTCCTTGCAAAATTTGCAAGGAAAGGACCTTTCATAGCGTTTTTCGCTACGGCTGCGGGCCGACCTTCGCGACCGCACGCGCACCCAGCCGCGTACCGGCCCGAAGCACCTCCACGGTGGACTCGCCGCGCAACCACGCCGCCAGCACACCGGCGTCGAAGGCGTCTCCCGCGCCGGTGGAGTCCACGCACTCCGCGGGCTGCGCGGGCACCGAGGTGATGGTGCCGCTCGCGTCCACCCAGCTGGCGCCGTCGAGACCGGCGGTGACCACGACCTCGCCCACGTAGTCCAGCAGTTCCTTCGCCGCTTCGGGATCGCTCGACCCGGTCAGCGCGACCAGTTCGCTCGTGTTCGGCATCAGCAGGTCGACGCCGCGCACGTCGTCGAGGAAGCCCGCCGGATCGGTGATCAGCGTCGCCGCCTGCGGGTCGACCGACGTCGTCAGCCCGGCCTTCTTCGCCGCCGCCAGCGAGGCGAGCGCCGCGGGACGCGACGACGGATACAGCAGGACGTAGCCCGAGAGGTGCAGGTGGCTCGCCCCGGCCAGCGCCGCCTCGGTGACGTCCTCGGGGCTGAACTTGGCGTTCGCGGCCCGGTCGGCGAGCATGCTCCGCTCGCCCGCGCCGTCGACGAGCACCACGACACAGAACGTCGGTTCTTCGGGGTCCACGGCGAACTCGCAGCGGACGCCGGCCGCTTCCAGCTCGGTCTTCACCATGCGGCCGCCGGAATCGTCGCCGATCCGCGCGACCAGCGTGGTCTCCACTTCCTCGGAGCGCAGCCAGAGCGCGGTGTTCGCGCCCGCGCCGCCGCTGGTGAAGTGGACCTTCGCGCGGATGTCGCCGCCGTGCGGGATGGGGCCCTCGTGCCGCGCGACCACGTCGAGGCCGACGTCGCCGACGACGACGATGCCGCCGCTCACGCCGCGCTCCCCACGAGTGCGACGGCGACCGAGGTGGCCAGTTCGGCGTTGGACAGCACCAGTGCCTCGTTCGCGTCGAGGCTCACGCCGCCGCTCGCGGTGTGGAAATGCTCCAGCAGCACCGGCGTGACGTCCTTGCCGTGCACCCCTTGGGCCTTCAGCAGTTCCAGCCCTTCGGCGAGCAGCCGGTCGTGCAGCTCTTTGTCCATTTCGGACGCTTCGGGGATCGGATTCGCCAGCAGGACACCGGAATCCGCGTGCGCGCGGTGCGCGGCGATGACGGCGGCGGCCTGCGCGGCGTCGTCGACCCGCCACGGCACCTCGAAGCCGGACGAGCGGAGGTAGAACGCGGGGAACTCGCCGGTGCGGTAACCCAGCACCGGTACCGAGTTGGTCTCCAGCAGCTCCAGCGTCGCGGCGATGTCGAGCACCGATTTCACCCCGGAGCAGACGACCGTGGTCGGCACCTTCGCGAGCACGCCCAGATCCGCCGAGACGTCCCAGCTCTGGGCCGCGCCCTGGTGCACGCCGCCCAGCCCACCGGTGGCGAACATGCCGATCCCGGCCGCGGCGGCCAGTGCCGCGGTGCTCGCGACCGTCGTCGCCCCGGAGCGGCCGAGGCCGACGGCCGGGCCGATGTCGCGCAGGGACAGCTTGTCCAGCTCGGCGCCGGGCGCGCAGACGCGTTCCAGCTGCTCGCCGGTGAGGCCGATCAGGGGGACGCCGTCGAGTACGGCGATGGTCGCGGGAACGGCGCCGCCGTCGCGCACGACCTTCTCCAGCCGCCGGGCGACGTCGAGGTTGCGGCCGGGCGGGAGACCGTGGGAGAGGATGGTGCTCTCCAGCGCGACGACGGGATCACCGGCGGCGAGGGCGGAGGCGACCTCTTCGTGAAGGGACAGTTGCGGAGTCACGAACGAACATCATCGGTGATCCGGCTCCGCGTCACGCCATCGGGTCAGTTCGTTCGCCAGGTTCTCGCGCGCCTTGCTCTCCCAGCGTGCCCGCGCGATGTCGCTGCGGTACAGCCGCGGCCGGGCCAGCAGGTTCTCCAGCACGCTCGCGCGGCCCGCGCGCCAGTCCTCGTCCGAGTAGATCGAGTACTCCTCCCGGACACCGTTCGCGTACTCCTCGTAGCTCTCCGGTGAGGAACCGAGGATCGCGAGGTCGGCGTCGAGCAGCGCGGTGGCGAGGAGGTCGTCGTCCGGGGCGGTGTGGTGGATCGTGCTGAGGACCAGGTCCTCCGCGCGGGTGACTTCGGCCGCCGGCACCCGCGCGTTGGTGAGCTCGTCGCGGGTCCAGGCCGCGCTCGCCTGCTCGTCCTCTCCGGGACGGGCGTCGTAGACGACGTCGTGCGTCCAGGCGGCGACGGCGACGAGGGCCCGCTCGCGCGCGCCCAGGCCGAAGGCGACGGCGAGGGCTCCGCTGTCGCGGGCGACGGCCGTGACGTGCCGCAGATCGTGATAGCGGCGATGCGGCTCGGCGTAGCGGGTCTGGAGGTCGTCCCACGCGACGGCGGCGATCTGGTGATCGCCCCCGAGCCGGGTGATCGCGGTCGGCCAGTCCATCTCAGTCGAAGATTCCGCGTGATTTGGCCACCTCGTGCAGCCAGCCTTCGAGCTGTGGCTCCCACTTGACCCGGTCCAGCGCGGCGTGGTCGACCTTGAACAGGCCGAGGAACTCCTGCCCGCGCCCGCCGAATCCGCCGCTCTTGGACACGCGGACCCGTTTGGTCACCTCCAGCACGACCTGCGTCTCCGAAGGCGAGGACAAGAACGTCACCGCCACGGAGGTGAAAGCGGGCGCGAACCGCGGCGAGGGGGTGAAGCGGATCTCCTGGAAGAACGGGAGCTGCTGCGTCGCGCCGTTGATCCGGCCGCGTTCCAGCAGGGCCTCACGGAAGACGAAGCCGATCCGGCTGAAGGCGTCCAGAATCCGTTTCTGCGCGGGCAGCGGCTCGATCGCGGCGGCGTCGACGTCGACCGGGTCGGTGACGGAGTTCGCGATGTCGAGGCTGGTCTGGAGGCCGATGGCCATGCCGTTCAGCGGTTTGCCGAAGACGCTGGAGATCGGCGTCTCCCAGGGCAGGGCGACCTCGAACGGGATCCGGACCTGCTGACCCGGCCCGATCCGCTCGCTGCCCGCCAGCTGCTGGGTGCCGAATTCGAGGTCCTCGACACCGGGACGGCGCTCGTCCGGGAGGGTGACCCTGGCGAGCAGCTTCACCGAAAGGCCGTTGATCTCTTGATCGACTTCGCCGCCGAGCAGCAGGACCTCGCCGCGCAGGGGTCTGCCGGGGGACACCGTGCGGTCGAGCAGCCGGGCGTCGATCTTCGCCCCGCCCGAACCGAATGTCGCGAGCACCTTCTGGAACATGGGCGAGATCCTGCCAGGTCGCCGGTGTGCGCAGGAGGATTTGGGGCATTATGGAGGGGTGAGTACACAGACCCTTCCGAAGCCGGATACCCGTCCCGAGGGCACCGACGGCACCGATGACGACGCGCCGAAGATGTTCCACTACGTGCGCAAGAACAAGATCGCCGAGAGCGCGGTCATGGGCACGCACGTGGTGGCGCTGTGCGGCGAGGTCTTCCCGGTGACGAAGTCGGCGAAGCCCGGTTCGCCGGTCTGCCCGGACTGCAAGAAGATCTACGACGGTCTCAAGCCGGGCGACTGACACCTGGCCGTCCGGTGTCCGAAACCGGACAAAATCTGAAAATCCTTCACATGGTGGCTGCCCGTCCCGGTATTCGCTGGTAATCAGTACCCGCCAGCGAAACCCCGCCGGGACGGAGCCTTCATGCGTAGAACCGGGATCGTGCTCGCCATCGCCGCGTTGGTCGCGGTGTTCTCACCCGCCGCCGCCCAAGCCGTGACAGGCTGGACCACGGTCGGTTCGGACAACGCCCGCCCGCTCGACGAGGGCCAGGGCCTGGCCACCATCGAGCGGCCTTCCAGGACGATCTACCGCTACACCGGGATCACGACCGTTCCCGTGGATTTGTCGTCGCAGGGCTGGGGCCACGTCGGCGACCCGGGCTCCGCGCAGGGCTGGTACGTGGAGCCCTACCAGCGCGACGACCGGGGCGAGAAGCTCTTCCGCGTCGAGTCCCCCGACGGGAAATGGGCGAACTACAAGCACGCGCTGGAGTCGTGGGAAGCGAACAACAACTCGTTCGCCGCCGTGACGCCCGACGCGCGCTGGATGGTGGCGGGCGAGTGGGGCACGATGGACCGGCTCCTCGTGCACCCGATGCCCGGCGTCGCGCACACGAACCCGTCGGCGAACCTGCCGTACGCGTCCGCGATCCGGCTCGACAAGCCGGTGCGGGACATCCAGGGCTGCGACTTCGTCAACGCGACGCGCCTGCTGTGCTCGTCCGACGATCCCGAAGGTTCGCTGTTCGGGACGACCAAACCGCTGTTGCAGGTGGATCTCTCCGGTGCGCTGTCCGGTTCGGACGTGACCGGGAGGGTGATCTCGCTGGGGCAGCTGCCGCTGAAGAGCACCTGCAGCGGGAACTTCGAGACCGAGGGCATCGACGTCGCCGCCGACGGGACCCTGCGGGTGGTCGTGCTGTCGCCTTCGTGGTGCGTGGCCTTCGACAGCAAGACCTGGCGGTTCCGTAAGTCCTGAGACCCGTGCCCGAAGCCGTGACTCGCGTGCTTGAACCCGGAACTCGCGTGATCAGAGCCGTGACTCGCGTGCTTGAACCCGGAACTCGCGTGATCAGAGCCGTGACTCGCGTGCTTGGAGCCGGAACTCGCCCAAGCGCGTGAGTCACGGCCTCAAGCACGTGAGTTACGGGCTCAAGCACGCGAGTTACGGGCTCAAGCACGTGAGTTACGGCTCCAAGCACGCGACCTGCGCCGCCCTTCGGAGCTCGCGCAAGTAGTCGACTAACTGCGAAGCGGCGAAAGGCACGCCGAGCCCCCACCAGGCCCGGCGTGCCTCTCTTCCCCTGCCCCCAGGTCTACGCGGTCGGCTCCGGCGTCAGGGTCTCGGAGGCCGGCGCCTCCGAAGGCGACCGCCGGGCTTCCTTCTTCGCGCGGCGCTTCTCTTTCCGCGTTTCGACCATCGTGTACAGCGTCGGCACCAGGATCAGCGTGAGCAGGGTCGAGCTGACCAGCCCGCCGATCACCACGATCGCCAGCGGCTGCCCGATGAACCCGCCCTGGCCGGTCAGGCCGAGCGCCATCGGGACCAGCGCGAAGATGGTCGCGGCCGCGGTCATCAAGATCGGCCGCAACCGCCGCCGTCCACCTTCGACGACGGCGTCGGCGACGCTCATCCCCGAAGCCCGGTACTGGTTGATCAGGTCGATCAGCACGATCGCGTTGGTCACCACGATGCCGACGAGCATCAGCATCCCGATCAGCGCGGGCAGGCCCAGCGCGGTCCCGGTGGCCAGCAGCAGCCCGATCGCGCCGGTCGCCGCGAACGGGATCGACACCAGCAGGATCAGCGGCTGGATCAGGCTGCGGAACGTCGCCACCATGATCAGGTACACGATCGCGACAGCGGCCAGCAGCGCGAGGAACAGGTTCCCGAAGGCCTCCTGCTGATCCTCGCTGACCCCGCCGAGCTTGTACGCCGCGCCGCCGGTGAAGGTCAGGCCGTCCAATTTGGACTGGATGGCCTTCGTGGTGGCGGCCAGGTCCGCGCCGGTGTTCTTGGCGGTGACCGTGGTGCTCAGCTCGCCCGAGGTGCGGTGCACCGCGGCCGGGCCGTCCACAGTGGACACGTCCGCGACGGAGTCCAGCCGGACGACGCCGGTCGCGCTCGGGATCGGCAGCGCCTTGACCGCGTCGACCGACACCGGAGCCGAACCCGCCCGCAGCACGATGTCCGTGCGCTGACCGTCCACCGGCAGCTGGGTCACCGTGCGGCCGGCGATCGCCTGGTTCGCGATCTGGCCGATCGTGGTCGCCGAAAGCCCGCTCGCGGCGGCCTTGGCGGCGTCGACCTCGACCTGCACCCGCGGCGCGCCCTGCGCGAGGTCACTGGTCACCTCGGTCAGGTCCGGCACCCCGGACAGGGCCTGGCGGATCTGCTCGGCGGCCGGCTTCAGCGCGGCCTCGTTCGGCGCGGTGACGGTGATCGAGACCTGGTCCGAGTTGAACCCGCCCGCTTCCGCGCCGATCTTGACCTCGCCGAGTTCCGGCTTGTCCAGCATGCCCCGCAGGCGGTCCGAAAGCGCGTCGAGGTCGGTGTCCTTGGCGACGGTGACCTGGATGCTGGTCGCCGTCCCGCCACCGCCGAAGAAGTTCCCGCCGCCGATGCTGACCTGGTAGGTCTCGACGGCCGGTTCGGCGGCGAGCGCCTGCTCCACCGCGCCGGCGGCCTTCTCCTTGGCCTCGGGGCTGGTGCCGGGCGGCAGCTTCTGCGAAAGGCTCAACGTCGTCGAGCCGGATTGGTCGAGGAAGTTCGTGTTCAGCTGTGACGCCAGTCCGACCGTGCCGCCGAAGATGATCAGCGCGAGCAGGACCACGGTCACCCGGCGCCGGGTGGCGAACCGGATCACCGGCACGTATCCGCGCTGGAGCGGCCCACGACGTTCCTTGTCCTCGGCCGCCTGCCGCGTGAGCTCGGCTTCGTGCTCGTTCGCGGGGGTCTTGGGCGGCTTGAGGAACCAGTACGCCAGCACCGGCACGATCGTCAGCGAGACCAGCAGCGACGCCAGCAGAGCCACGGTGACCGTGATCGCGAACGGTGAGAACAGCTCGCCGACGAACCCGCCCACGAAGGCGATCGGCAGGAAGACCGCGACGGTGGTGAGGGTGGACGAGGTCACGGCCCCCGCCACCTCGCGCACGCCGTCGAGGACCGCGCGCTGCTTCTCCTCGCCGTACGCCAGATGTCGTTTGATGTTCTCCAGCACCACGATCGAGTCGTCGACGACCCGGCCGATGGCGATGGTGAGCGCGCCGAGGGTGAGCAGGTTCAGCGACAGGTCGCCGGTCCACAACGCCAGGAGCGCCACGACCACCGAAAGCGGGATCGACACCGCCGTCACGAGCGTGGAGCGCAGCGACATCAGGAACAGCAGGATCACCACGACCGCGAACGCCAGCCCCAGCAGCCCTTCGGTGGTCAGGCCGCTGATCGCGTCCTTGACCGGGGTGCCCTGGTCGAACACGACGCTCATCTCGGCGCCGATCTTCTTCGACAGCTCGGGCAGCTTGTCCCGCACCGATTCCGAGATCGCGACCGCGTTCCCGTTCTCCACCATGGTGATCGACAGGCCGAGGCTCGGTTTGCCGTTGGTGCGCGTGATCGACGTCGCGGGCGCGAACCCGGCCTGGACGTCCGCGACGTCGCCGAGCTGCACCGGCTTGGGAGCCTGCGCGCCGGGGCGCGATCCCGGGGTGGCCGACGGTGTCAGGTAGAGGTTCTTGATCGTGTCCACTGTGGTCGGTCCGCCGCCGACCTGGACGGTGAGCGTCTTGTCGCCCTCGGTCAGCGTCCCGGCCGGGACGGCGGCGCCGGCGGTCTGCAAGGTGGTGGCGATCGACGACGGGTCGACCCCCGCGGCGGCCAGCTTCGCGTAGTCCAGCGCGATCGTGACCCTCGCCTGCCGCGCGCCGGTCACCTCGACGTCGCGGACGCCGTCGATCTTGCGCAGCTCCGGCGCGACCTCCCCGGTCAGCGCGGGCGCGAGGGTCTGCGGGTCACCGGTGGTCCCGGCGGCGAGCAGGACGACCGGGAGATCGTCGGTGGATCCCGCCGACACCGACGTCTCGCTGTTCTGCGGCAGCCGCGCCTTGAGCCCGTCGACGACGCGCTGGATCTGCCCGACGGCCGCGTCGATGTCCGTGCCGAACTCGAACTGCGCGGTGATCCGCGACAGCCCCTCCGACGACGTCGAGCTCAGCTCTTCGAGCCCCTTGAGGCCCTGGAGACCGCCTTCGAGCGGCTCGGTGACCTGGCGGTCGACCGCGTCCGGCGACGCGCCCGCGTACGGCGTGATGATCTGCGCCTGCGGGAATTGCAGTGACGGGAACAATTGCTGCTTCAGCTGCGGCAGGGCGAAGGCCCCGAAGCCGATCACCACCAGGGCGAGCAGCCCGATGAGACTTCGGTTGCGCAGGCTCAGTCTGGCCAGCGTGGACATGACGGGATCCCCCAGAAAGGCAACTCGGGAACGTGCGATTACCGCGAGCTTTTCATGGCGGGGGGTGGATTGGATTCACACCACGGGTGGAATCGGAGTACGACTTCGGGATGAGGTCGTCGACCGAACGGAGTCAACTTCGCCGTTCGGTCACCTGATCGGTTTCGCTCTGCGTTTCTTCGTTCACCGATTGTTCCGGCGCGTGTTCGCCGTCACTTTCGGGAGAATCGCCGTTCTGGCGGGGACGGCGGAGCGGGACCGTCGTCCGTTCCCACAGTTTGCGACCCTCTTCGGCGCGGATTCGTTCCCCGGCACGTTCCATTTCCAGCCGTCGCCATTTCCGGCGCTGGCGTTTCGTCGCCCTGGCGGGCCAGAGTTCCTGGATCGCGCTGTTGAAGTACGCGCCGCCGACCACCGCGAGCCCGATGAAGAACATCAGCAACAGGAACGCGATCGGCGCGGCGAGCGCGCCGTAGGTGTAGCCGGTCTTGGTGATCCAGTTCAGGTAGATCCGCAGCCCGATGCTGGAGAGCAGGAAGACGACCATGGCGAGCATCGCGCCCGGCAGCCCGCGGTGCCACGGCAGCCGTCGCGGCAGCGAGAGCTTGTAGAGCGTGGTGAGCGCCAGCACGATCATCACGGCCAGCACCGGGTAGTACAGCGTGCCGACCCAGAACGACACCGTGTCGCGCCAGTCGTTCGGGAAGAACTGGGGGAGCAGGTCCGGTCCGATCGCCAGCAGCGGCAGTCCGACCACCAGGATCACCAGCCCGGCCAGGTACAGCAGCAGCGCGAAGATCCGCTGCCAGACGTCGTTGCGGACGCCGTACTGGTCGTGCGCCACGGTGATCGCGTCGACGAACGACGACATCGCCGACGAACCGGCCCACAGGGAGATCAGGAAGCCGACGGAGACGATCTCGCCCTTGCCGACGAACAGGATGCTGTTGACCGTCGGCTCGATGATGTCGTGGACGGCGTTGTCGCTGAAGATCGTCTTGCTGAAGGTGATGATCCGGTCGTGGACCGCGACCACGACCTCCTGGCCGAACCAGTCGCCGACGAAGCCGAGGCAACCGAGCAGGCCCAGCAGCAGCGGCGGCAGTGACAGCGTCTGCCAGAACGCGGCTTCGGCCGCCTCGGAGAAGATGTTGCCTTCCCAGGCCTTGTTGAGCGTGCGGCTGAGCAGGCGCAACGGACCTCTGCGGGCCTTCGCGACCTCGGCGGCCGCTTCGGGACGGCCGTTCTCCTCGCTCATGCAGCTCCTCCGCCGGCGCCGAGCGCCCTTGACGGTGTCCAGCATGGTCCATGCTGCGGCATTCGGCTCGCCACCCCTGGGTTTTCGGGTGAGTAAACCGACAACGGGGGTGGCGCTTCAGGCGTTCCGCGGGCCCGGCAGGTAGGCTCTCCGGAGTGCCCTCACCTCAGGCGCCGGCGTCGCCGCCGGATACCCAAGTGGGGGTTTTCGCTTGTGGCTAGGCGATTGACCAGCGGTTTTACCGTGAGGGAGGTGGGGAACCGGCATGGCGGAAACGGTTGAACGTGGTCGAGGCGAGCTGGGTGCGCCTCCCGCGGCGAAGGACAGCACCGCTCGCCCGCTGCGTGCGTGGCAGCGGCGAGCACTGACGAAGTACCTGACGAAGAAACCGCAGGACTTCCTGGCCGTCGCGACGCCGGGCGCGGGCAAGACGGTGTTCGGTCTCCGGATCGCCGCCGAGCTGCTGAGCGACCGGACCATCGAGAAGATCACCATCGTCGCGCCGACGGAGCACCTGAAGCACCAGTGGGCCGCCTCGGCCGCGGCCGCGGGGATCGCGATCGACTCGAACTTCCGCAACGGCGCCGGTGCCACGTCACGCGACTACCACGGTGTCGCGGTGACCTACGCGCAGGTCGCGGCGCATCCGACGCTGCACCGTGTGCGCACCGAGAACCGCAAGACGCTGGTCATCCTCGACGAGATCCACCACGGCGGTGACGCGAAGTCCTGGGGCGACGCGGTCCGCGAGGCGTTCACGCCCGCCGTCCGCCGTCTCGCGCTGACCGGGACCCCGTTCCGCAGCGACGACTCGCAGATCCCGTTCGTCACCTACGAGCCCGACGGTTCGGGCTTCCAGCGCAGCAAGGCCGACCACTCGTACGGCTACGCCGACGCGCTCGCCGACGGCGTGGTCCGCCCGGTCGTCTTCCTCGCCTACTCCGGTGAGGCCTCCTGGCGCACGAGCGCGGGGGAGGAGTTCACCGCGCGGCTCGGCGAGCCGCTGACCGCCGAGCAGAACGCCCGGGCCTGGCGCACCGCGCTCGACCCGGCGGGCGAGTGGATCCCCTCGGTGCTGCAGGCCGCGGACACGCGTCTCGCGCAGCTCCGCGCCAACGGCATCCCGGACGCCGGCGGCCTGGTGATCGCCACCGACCAGGAGTCCGCGCGCGCCTACGCCAAGATCCTGGAGCGCCTCTCCGGCCAGAACCCGACGGTCGTCCTCTCCGACGACCCGAAGGCGTCCGGGCGGATCAAGGAGTTCTCGGATTCGACCGACCGCTGGCTGGTCGCGGTCCGGATGGTGTCCGAGGGCGTCGACGTCCCCCGTCTGGCCGTCGGCGTCTACGCCACGAGCGCGTCGACCCCGCTGTTCTTCGCGCAGGCCATCGGCCGGTACGTGCGTTCGCGCAAACCCGGCGAGACGGCTTCGGTCTTCCTGCCGAGCGTGCCGGTGCTGCTGGAGCTGGCCAGCGAGCTGGAGGCGCAGCGCGACCACGTCCTCGGCAAGCCGCACCGCGAGAAGGACGGCTGGGAGGACGAACTCCTCGCCCAGGCCAACCGCACCGAGGACGAGCCGGGCGAGGAGGAGAAGGCGTTCACCTCGCTGGGTGCCTCCGCCGAGCTCGACCAGGTCATCTACGACGGCAACTCCTTCGGTACCGCGGTGTTCTCCGGTTCCGACGAGGAGCAGGAGTACCTCGGCCTGCCGGGGCTGCTCGAACCGGACCAGGTCCGCGCCCTGCTGCGGAAGCGGCAGGAGGAGCAGCTCTCCGACGAGAAGCGGCGCAAGCCCAAGGCCGAAGAGGCCGCGCCGGTCGCGCGGCCGCAGTCGGTCAGCGAACGGCTCGGCGCGCTGCGCAAGGAGCTGAACGCGCTGGTGGGCGTGCACCACCACCGGACGAGGAAGCCGCACGGCGCGATCCACAACGAACTGCGCCGGGTCTGCGGCGGACCGCCGACCGCGATGGCTTCGGTGGAACAGCTGGAAGAGCGGATCGTCACCCTGCGTTCCTGGTGACCGCCCCGTACCCGAGAACGTCATGAGGGGTCCCCTTAAGACAAATTTCGTCTTAAGGGGACCCCTCATGACATCCGGCGCGAGAGCACAGGGTCGTGAGTGCCCTGGTGTGCAGTGCGGTGATCGGACGACACGCGTGCTCGGATGGACGACACGCGTGATCAGGCGGACGACTCACCGCGGGAGGCGGCCGGACGCCGTGTCGTCCGTCCAGACACGCGTGTCGTCCATCCGATCACGAGTGTCGTCCGTCCAATCACGCGAAGCCGCCAGTTCGGTCCAGGGGGCATCGGCGATCCCGCCGGTCCTCACACCGCGATCAGCTGCGCCGATCACGCTGAGTGAGTGGTGGCGGTCACACCGTCAGCGGACCTAGACTTCATACGCCTTGCTACGGCCACGTTGCCAAACCGTGTCCATTTGATGAGGCTTAATCGATCCAGCCATCTTCCGCGAAACACGTTCGGCGGCATATGTTGTCGCCCACAACATATGCGCGATGGTGCGACCGGTCCCTCAGGATCGCCGCCCGCGAGCAAGATCCGGAAGGAACGAGGATGCGCAGCAGAACCCTTACCCTCCTCGCCGCGACGGTGGGCGCCGGCCTGGTGCTCTCCGCCTGCGGCGCCAACACCGCCGACTCGGGCAACAGCGGCAACTCCTCGCAGTCCGCGCCCGCCCCGGGTGGTGCCGCCGCCGGCGGCAAGGTCGGCGTCATCCTGCCGGAGACCGCGACCTCCGCGCGCTGGGAGTCCTTCGACAAGCCGTTCCTGACCAAGGCGCTCAAGGACGCGGGCTTCGACGCCGACGTCCAGAACGCCCAGGGCGACGTCCAGAAGTTCACCACGCTGGCCGACGGCATGATCGCGCAGAACGTCAAGGTCCTGATCATCGCCGCCATCAACGGCGAGGTCGGTTCGGCGGTCGCCAAGAAGGCGCAGGCCGCCGGTATCCCGACGATCGACTACGACCGCCTGAACCTCGGCGGCAGCTCCGACTACTACGTCTCGTTCGACAACGAGAAGGTCGGCCAGCTGCAGGGCCAGGGCCTCGCCGACGCGCTGAAGGACAAGAAGGGTGCCGAGGTCGTCATGATCGAGGGTGCCCCGACCGACAACAACGCGACGCTGTTCGCGAACGGCCAGAAGTCCGTCCTGCAGCCGAAGTTCGCCAGCAACGACCTCAAGCTCGTGCGTGAGCAGGCCATCGACAACTGGGACAACCAGAAGGGCGGTCAGACCTTCGAGCAGATCCTGACCGACAACAAGGGCAAGGTCGACGGCGTCGTCGCCGCGAACGACGGTCTCGCCGGCGCGGTCATCACCGTGCTGAAGAAGAACGGCCTCAACGGCAAGGTCCCGGTCACCGGCCAGGACGCCACCGCGGACGGCCTCATGGCGATCCTGCGCGGCGACCAGTACATGACGGTCTTCAAGCCGATCAAGGAAGAGGCCGAGGCCGCGGCGAAGCTCGCCGTCCTGCTGGCCAAGGGCGACAAGGCGGGCGCCGACGCGCTGGCCACCGGCAAGGCGAAGGACCCGAAGGGCAACCGCGAGGTCAAGTCCGTGCTCCTCGAGCCGAAGCTGACCACCAAGGAAGGCGTCAAGGAGGTCGTGACGCAGGGCTACGTCAAGGCGGCCGAGATCTGCGGCGGCGACCTGGCCGCGGCGTGCACGCAGCTCGGTATCTCCTGACCCGTCAAACCCAGACCACCGGGCCGGGGCGCACTCGGACACAGCGCGCCCCGGCCCGGTATCCAGCCGGGAGAACCCCAATGAGTGAACCCATCCTCGAACTGAAGCAGCTGAACAAGAGCTTCGGGCCGGTCCACGTCCTCCACGACGTGGACTTCAACGTGCGCGCCGGCGAGGTCACCGCGCTGGTCGGCGACAACGGTGCCGGCAAGTCCACTTTGGTCAAGTCGATCGCCGGCATCCACGGCTACGACTCGGGCACGGTGACCTTCCAGGGCAAGCCGGTGAACATCCACGGCCCGCGTGACGCCGCGGATCTGGGCATCGAGGTCGTCTACCAGGACCTCGCCCTGGCCGAGAACCTCGACATCGTCCAGAACATGTTCCTCGGCCGGGAACGCGGCAGCAAATGGCTGCTCGACGAGGCCAGCATGGAGAAGGCGGCCCGCGAGACGCTCGCCTCGCTTTCGGTCCGCACCGTGAAGTCCGTCCGTACGCCCGTTTCGGCCCTCTCGGGCGGGCAGCGGCAGACCGTCGCGATCGCCAAATCCGTGCTGTGGGACTCGAAGGTGGTCCTGCTCGACGAGCCGACCGCCGCGCTCGGCGTCGCGCAGACCCGTCAGGTGCTCGACCTCGTCCGCCGCCTCGCGGAACAAGGCCTCGGTGTGGTGCTGATCAGCCACAACATGGCCGACGTCTTCGAGGTCGCCGACCGCATCGCGGTGCTCTACCTCGGCCGTCTCGTCGCCGAGGTGCACACCAAGGACGTCACCCACGGCCAGGTCGTGGAACTGATCACCGCCGGCCGCTCCGGCGACCTCGGCCTTGCCCGCCCCGAAGCCGCCGTCCTCTAGTACGAGGCGAGAAAGAACCGGAAATGACTGAGACACCTGCAAAGCCCGCTTCGCCGGAAGGGGGCAAGTCCGCGGCCGCAGCGCTGAACCCGTCGGCGGCCATCACGGACTTCGGCATCGACACGACATCGATGTCAACGCGCGAGGCCGTCGGTGACTACTTCTCCCGGCTCAAGGCGGGACAGCTGGGTTCGCTCCCGGCGCTGCTCGGCCTGCTCGTGCTGGTGATCGTGTTCGCCTCGCTGTCGGACACCTTCCTGACGATGAACAACATCGCGAACCTGATGGCGCAGGGCGCCGGCAAGGCGATCATCGCGATGGGCATCGTGTTCGTGCTGCTGCTCGGCGAGATCGACCTGTCCGCGGGTACCGCGTCCGGTGTCACCGCCGCGGTGCTGGCGATGCATTACGTGCGCAACGGAAACCTGTTGGGCGGTATGGGGAACGGCGTGTTCATCACGTTCCTCGTGGTGCTCGCGATCGCCGGCCTGCTCGGGGTGATCCTGCGGATCTGGGCGGGTGTCGGATTCGCCGTGCTCGCGATCGCGCTGGTGCTTTCGGGAACCGCGGCCAACCCGTGGATCGAGATCCTTCTCGCGATCAGTGTCGGTGGCGCGATCGGTGTCCTCACCGGCTTCCTCGTCTCCAAGATCGGCATGCCGTCGTTCGTCGTGACACTGGCGCTCTTCCTCGCCTGGCAAGGCGTCATCCTCCAGTTTATCGGCGAGGGCGGCACGCTCGGCATCAGCACCTCGGACGTGCTGTTCAAGGTCGCCAACGGCAACCTGTCCACTTTGGGCAGCTGGATCCTCTTCCTGATCTTCGCGGGCGGTTTCGCCGCGGTGAGCCTCGGTCAGCACTTCTCGCGGCTCAAGCGCGGACTGGTCACCCAGCCGACGCCGATGGTGCTGTTCAAGGTCGGTGCGATCGGCGTGGTCGCCGCGATCGCCACGTACCTGCTGACGCTGAACCGCGCGCCCAACCCGAACATCGTGATCTCGGGTGTCCCGTACGTCGTGCCGATCGTGCTCGCGCTGCTGGTGCTCGGCACTTACGTGCTCAACCGCACGCAGTACGGCCGCCACATCTACGCCGTCGGCGGCAACCGCGAGGCGGCCCGCCGCGCCGGGATCAACGTCGAGAAGATCCGCGCGTCGGTGTTCGTCATCTGCTCGGCGGTGGCGGCGGTCGGCGCGATCGTCTACTCGTCGAAGGTCGGTTCGGTCGACCCGCAGGCCGGTGGCCTCAACACGCTGCTGTTCGCGGTCGGTGCCGCCGTCATCGGTGGTACGTCGCTGTTCGGCGGCAAGGGCCGGGTCGTCGACGCGGTGATCGGTGGCCTCGTGCTCGCGGTCGTCGAGAACGCGCTGGGCCTGCTCAAGCAGTCGGCGGCGGTGGTCAACATCGTCACCGGTCTGGTGCTGCTGCTGGCGGCAACGGTGGACGCGCTGTCCCGGCGCCGCGCGGCTGCGTCGCCGCGCTGAGTCCGCATGGAATGATGAAGTCCGTGACCAGCACACCCGTTGCACGACCAGACGAGGTGCGCAGGCACAACCGCACGACCCTGCTCAGGTTGCTGCACGTCAGCGGCCCGAGCACCAGGGCGACCCTGGCCACCTCGCTGGGGCTCAACCGCAGCACCATCAAGACCCTCGTCGACGGCCTCGCGGAAGCGGGTGTCGTCGAGGAGCGGGTCCCGAGGCCGGGACGAGGGGCGGGCCGCCCCTCGCTCCTGGTCCTGCCGCAGCCGCACGCGGCGGTGGTGCTCGCGGTCGATCTCCAGGTCGAACACGTGGCGATCGCGCTGGTCGGGTTCGGCGGCCAGATCCTCGGGCGCAACAGCTGGAATCTCCGCGGCCGGATGCGGGAGGCCGACGAGGTGATCACACACGTGATCGAGTCGACCACCGTACTGGCGGGCGACCTCGGCGTACAGCCGATCGCCGCGGGGGTGTCCGTGCCCGGCGTCGTCCGCCGGGCGGACGGGCACGTCCACGAGGCGCCCAACCTGCGCTGGACCGACGTGGCGCTCGGGGAACGGCTCGGCGGTGTGCTGCGCATCCCCATCCTGGTCGGCAACGACGCCGAACTCGGGGCCATCGCCGAACACCTGCGCGGTGCCGCGCGGGGCTCGTCCGACGCCGTGTACGTCTCCGCGGACGTCGGTGTCGGGGGAGGGATCATCGCGGACGGTTCGGCGCTGCGCGGCGGCTCCGGCTACGTCGGCGAGATCGGGCACATGGCGATCCGGCCGGGCGGCCGTCCCTGCTACTGCGGATCCAGCGGCTGCTGGGAGACCGAGGTGGGCGAAGCGGCCCTGTGCCGTGCGCTCGACCTGCCCGAGGACACCCCGCGCGGGGCGATCCTGTTCGAGCTGCGCGAGCTGGGCCGGGACCCGCACGCGGCCGAGGAACGGCTCTCGGAGTTCGCGGAATGGCTGACGCTGGGCCTGGTGAACGTGGTCAACCTGCTCGGCCCGCAGCTGGTCGTGCTGGGCGACCTGCTCACCGTGCTGCCCGATTCGGTGGTGAAGTCGGTGGCGGCCGAGGTCCGGCGGCGGAGCCTCGTCAGCCGTGCCGTGGGCGGGACTCAGATCGTGAGCTCGGCGCTCGGCGCGGACGTGAAACTGCTGGGCGCGGCCGAAGCGGCGTTCGAGATGATCCTCGACACGGTCTAGGACCGCGTTTAGTCCTCTAGATGCGGTCCTTGCGTGTGCAACTACAGCATCTAGAGGACTAAACGCGGTCTTTCGCGAGGCCTGAAAGCAGGGCCACCAGGGCGGCGAGGGACTTCTCCTTCGCCGCTTCGGGGTCTTCGGCGTGCGCGATCATCAACGCCGCTTCGGCGCAGGCGCTCAGCACCAGTTGCGCCAGCTCCGGGATCGGCCCGTCGACCAGCCGCCCCTCCGCGGCGACACCTTCCAGGAACTCCGTGATCAGGCCCAGCCCATAGCGGTTCTCCAGCTCGCGCCAGGCCGGCCAGCCGAGGACGGAGATGGCGTCGGTGAGCGAGATCCGCACCACTTCGGGCCGCAGGCACACGTCCAGGAAGTGGCTCAGCGCGCCGATGGCCGCCGCCCACGGATCGTCCTCCGCCTGCCCGAACGCCTTGAGTTCCTCGGTGATCTCCGTTTCGATCTGCTCGATCACGGCGCGGAACAGGCCCTGCTTGTCCCCGAAGTGGTGGTACAGCGCGCCCCGGGTGACGCCCGCCGCCCGGACGATCTCGTCGGCGGGCACGGCGGCGTAACCCGGGTCGGCGAACAGCTTCCGTGCCGCGGTGATCAACGCGGCCTGCGTCGACTGCGATCGTTCGGTCTGGCTACGTCGTGGCGTGGGCACGCATGAATTCCACCACCATGCCGCTCAGCCGCTCCGGCTGGTCCTCCGGCACGAAGGTGTACGAGTCCTCGATCGTCTTCAGTTCGGCGTCGGGCAGCACACCCGCGAGCTTGCGGCCCAGCCACAGCGGGAAGTGCCGGTCCTCGGGCGCCCAGACCAGCAGCACCGGCTTCTCGAACGCGGGCAGCCGCTCGGCCGCGGTCAGCGTGTAGCGCTTGTCGACACTCACCATGAACCGGCGCAGGTCGTCACGGATCTCCGGGCTCCGCCTGCTGGGCAGCAGGTACGCGTCCAGGACGTGGTCCGGGACCGGCCGTTTGGTCAGCCACAGGAAGTCCGTGGTCTTCAGCAGCCATCGCCAGCGCAACGCCTGGACCACCGTCCGGGTGCCGCCGGGGATCCGCGCCAGCGGGCCCAGCGCCGAGAACGCCGGCGGCAGGAAGTACTCGAAGCAGTCCGACGGCGTCAGCACGACGCGGCCCACCCGTTCCGGGGACGTGGTCATCAGCAGCTGCGTGAGCGCGCCGCCGGTGTCGTTCGCGACCACGGTGACGTCGGTCAGGTCCAGTACCTCGAGGAACCGCGCGATGAGCGCGGCGACCCCGGGCGGGCTCAGGTCGGCGCCGGGAACCGGGATCTCGTGTGAGCCCAGTGGCCAGTCCGGGGTCAGGCAGCGGAAGCCGGCGTCGGCGATCGCGGGGGCCACCTCGCGCCAGAGCAGGCCGTTGGTCAGCAGGCCGTGCACGAAGACCACGGGAGGGCCTTCACCACGGTCGCGGTAGCGGATGCGGGCGCCGCCGAGGTCCACCTCGTGCGTCTCGCCCAAGAGCTCACTGGTCGTCATGCGCTCAACATACATGCAGTCTGTATGTTTTTGAAGGTGAGTCTTCCGCCTGGGCAGCCGGAGTCGCCTGCCGGGAGTGCCCCCAATGTGGCATTGGAGACGCTGAACGCCCCCAATGCCACATTGGGGACATCGGATCGTGTGCCTGGGGCGTCAGCGGGGCAGAGCCGGGGCGGCAGCGGGCAAAAACAGGGCGGCCGGCTCTCTCCCTGGGGAGTAGCCGGCCGCCGGTGGTCGTGGACTGGTGGGTTACCGCTGAATGTCCGCGGACATTTCCTTGAGCTTCGTTTCGTGTGCGCGGGCGTGGTGACCACAGAAGAGCAACTCGCCACCGGTGCTGAGAATGGCTCGAACCTGAGCTGCCGCTCCACACCGGTCGCATCGGTCGGCAGCGGTCAGTTCGGGGCGGGTGAGCGTCGGCGAAGTCATTGGAGTCTCCCTCCGTCCCGGCACCGGTCGCCCGGTGCCATCGATCCAGCTACGACCACTTCGGCACTGATACCGGAAACGTTCGTTCCCGGCCCCGCCGTGTTCGTGCTTCCACTCTTCCAGACGTTTGGCGACCCGCAAGTGTTCCCGTGCGGGTGTCTCATTTGTCACTGGTAATTACCTCGGATGCCGTAGCGTAATCACGCAACGTAGGAGAAGACTCCCCGTCGAACCGACTTTTCCCACGTCAGGCACCATGCGGGGGTGGTTGTCGCAGTCGTCCGGAACCGTCTCCCCAGCGTGCCGGCCCCGATCTTGTTCGTTCTCAGCGGAATTTCGATGTACGCCGGTGCGGCCGTCGCCGTAGGTCTCTTTTCGGTCGCCTCCCCCGCGGGGGTGGCCTGGCTCCGCTGCCTCGGCGCGGCGGTCGTCCTCCTCGCGTGGCGCAGGCCACCCCGCTCGGCCTGGACCGGGCGCACGTTCCTGCTCGCGGGTGCGTTCGGCGTCGTCACCGCCGGGATGAACGTGCTCTTCTACGAGGCGATCGCGCGGCTGCCCCTCGGGACAGCGGTCGCCCTCGAATTCGCCGGGCCCGTGGTGGTGGCGGCCTTCGGGTCGCGGACCCGCCGCGACGTCTTCGCGCTGCTGCTGGTGGCGGCCGGGGTGATCGCCATCGCGGACGTCAGGTTGGAAGGCAGCCTGCTCGGCGTGCTCTTCGCGCTGGGCGCGGCGGCGGCGTGGGCCGGGTACATCCTGCTCGGGAAGCGGGTCGCGGTCGGCGGGAACGGGATCGACGGGCTGGCCGTCGGGTTCGCCGTGGGCACCGTGGTGCTGTCGCCGCTGGCGTTAAGCACGGGGGCGGTGTGGGGTTCGCCACGCCTGCTGTTGCTCGGCATCGGCGTGGGGGTGCTCTCGACCGTCGTGCCGTACGCACTCGATCAGGTGGTGCTGCGCAAGGCCGGGCAGGCGCGGTTCGCGCTGCTGCTCGCCTTGCTGCCGGTCACGGCCGGGCTGATCGGCTTCCTCTGGCTCCGCCAGGTCCCCACCCTGCCCGAGGCGCTCGGCACGCTGGGCGTCGTCGCCGGGGTGGCGCTGCGCTCTCCGGGGAAACGTGATGACTCGGCGCCCCTCTGAACGGGATACTGACCAGTCTGTGGCGCTTCGAGCACCGGGAGGACACGTGACCGAGATCCGGCGGGCCAAGACCGTCGAAGAGGTCGTCGCCGCCCAGCACCTGTTCGACGGACCCGCGCGGCGGACGGCGTCCGAGAAGTTCCTCGCGGGGGAGGAGAACCACCTCCTGATCGCGTACGAGGACGGCGAACCCGCGGGCATGATCACCGGCACCGAGGTGACGCATCCGGACAAGGGCACCGAGATGTTCCTCAACGAGCTCGACGTCAGCCCGGACTACCAGCGGCGCGGGATCGGCCGCGACCTGGTCGACGCGCTGGCCGGGCTCGCGCGGGAGCGCGGCTGCCGCGGGATGTGGGTCGGCGTCGAGACGGACAACGAGGCCGCGCTGGCGACCTACGCCGCGGCCGGGGCGGCGAACGAAGGGCCGTTCATCATGCAGTCGTGGACGTTCGAAGACTGATGTCCTCCGGAATCGACGGCGACCGGACGGGGCTGTCCGGTCGCCGCTGGCTGCCCGGCGGCGAGCATCTCGTCGCCGTCGCGCGGGCCGAACTCCCGCAGAAGGACGGACTCGCCGGGCCGTTCACGGCGCTGGCCGCCCTGCGCGCGGCCGGGTTCGCCGTCGGGGGCCAGGACGAGGTCGCGGCTCTGTCGGGAACCACGTTGGAGGGGCTGTCGCGGGCCATCGGCACGCTGTCGGGCGGACGGCTCGCGGCGGTGCCCGCCACCGGGAACCGGTCGCCGCAGTCGTTGTTCATGCTCCTGGCCGAGCTGTGGAGGCTGCCGCGGGTCGCCGTGATCGCGGAGGTCGACCCGGCCGAGTTCGGCGCGCACGACACACCCGAGCGGGCGCTGCTCGACTACCTCGACACCGGTATCCCGCCGCTGTGGTCGTCCCGCTGGCGGCCGGCCGAGACGCAATTCGTTCTGGTGGCCGGGATGCGGATCGGCACCGAGGGAACGCTGATGTCCATTATGGATAGTCGGCACGGGTTGCACGACCAGCCGGTGGAATGGCTGGCCGCGGCGCTGAAACGGATGCTGGTCGTGGTGGACGACGGCGACACCGAGGCCGCCGTCGCCGCGGTCACGACGGCAGGTCTGTGGAGCTGAGGTCGTCTTTCGCGAAGCGGGAATGCTTGCGCCCGTAGAAGACGTAGATCAGCAGGCCGAGCAGCAGCCACGCGGCGAACCGCAGCCAGGTCATCACGTCCAGGTTCAGCATCAGGTAGAAGCACGCCAGCGCCGCGACGATCGGCAGATACGGCGAGAACGGCACGGTGAACGGGCGTTCCAGGTCCGGTCGGCGCCTGCGCAGCACCGGGACGGCCAGCGCGACGATGATCATCGCCGACAGCGCGCCGATGCTGACCATGTCGGCGAGTTCGGAGATCGGGACGAAAGCGGCGAGCACCGCGATCAGCACGGCTCCGGCGATGGTCATCCGGTGCGGGGTGCCCCAGCGCGGATGCGCCGTGCCGAACTTCTTCGGCAGCAGGCCGTCGCGGCCCATCGCGAACCCGATCCGGCCGATCGTCACCAGTTCCACCATCATCACCGACGTCAGTCCGGTGACCGCGCCGAGTGAGATCAGCGCGCCCACCCAGTGCTGCCCGACGCGGTCGAAGGCGTCGGCGAGCGGGGCGCCCGTGTCGATCTCGGTGAACGGCACCATCCCGGTCAGCACCAGCGAGACCCCGATGTAGAGCAGCGCGCAGACCCCGAGCGCGCCGAGGATGCCGACCCGCAGATCGCGCTTGGGGTTCACGGTCTCCTCGCCGAGGTTGGCGAGCGCCTCGAAACCGGTGTAGGCGAAGAAGACGACGGCGGCGGCCGTCACCATCCCGGCGATGCCGTAGACGGACTGTTCGAGCCCGAGCGCGGCTTGCACGATCGGCTGGTGCAGCGTGCCGGCGGTCTCCGTCGGCGCTTGGGCGGTGGGGATGAACGGCGTGAGATTCTCGCCGCGGATGTAGAACACGCCGACCGCGAGGATCAGCACGCACACGGCGACCTTCACCAGCACGAGCAGATTCGTCACCCGCGCCGACTCCTTGATCCCGATGACGGCGATCACGGTCAGCACGGCGATGATCGCGACCGCGCCGATGTTCACCTTCGCGTCTTCGCCGAACCACTCGGGGGAGAGCCCCATCAGATTCGCGAGATAGCCGGACCAGCCGCGCGACACGACGGCCGCGCCGAGCGCGAACTCCAGCAGGAGGTCCCAGCCGATGATCCAGGCGAAGGTCTCGCCGAGGGTGGCGAACGCGTAGGTGTAGGCGCTTCCCGCCGTCGGCACGCTGGACGCGAGTTCGGCGTAACAGAGGGCGGCCATCCCGGCCACGACGGCGCCGAGCACGAACGACAGCGTGACCGACGGGCCCGCGTGCGACTTCGCCTCGACACCGGCGAGGGTGAAGATCCCGGTGCCGATGATGATCCCGACCCCGAAGCCGATCAGGTCACGCCCTTTGAGACGGCGTTTCAGCTCGCCCGAGTCCTGCCGTTTCAGGACCTCGTCCACGTCCAGAGTTCGCCGCATGAAAAGTCACGCTAGAAGATCGCCGCCCACCTCGCAGATCGGTGGGAGCCGAAGGGGACTTTCCCCGCACGAGACGCGGTGAAAGCTCCCTTCGCCCCGTCGCATGCGGTGAAGGGCCCCTTCAGCCCTCCAGGACGACGCCGTTCTCCTGCGCCAGGATCGCCGCCTGTACCCGCGACCGCAGCTCCAGTTTCGTCAGCACCCGCGAGACGTGCGTCTTCACCGTGGTCTCGCCGATGTGCAGCCGCGTGCCGATCTGCGCGTTGGACAGGCCGCCGCCCAGGCACGCCAGCACTTCGCGCTCGCGGTCGGTCAGCTCGTCGAGCCCGTCGGGGACGAGCGAAGGTTCGCGGGTCCCGGCGGCGAAAGCGGCGATCAGCTTCCGCGTGACCTGCGGCGCGAGCACCCCTTCGCCCGCCGCGACGAGTTTCACCGCCTCGATCAGCCGCGACGCCTCGACCGACTTCAGCAGGAACCCGGCCGCACCGGCCCGCAGCGCGGCGTGGACGTATTCGTCGAGATCGAAAGTGGTCAGCACGAGGACTTCGCACAGGCCTTCGGCGGTCAGTTCCCGAGTCGCCGCGATGCCGTCGACGCCGGGCATCCGGACGTCCATCAGCACGACGTCCGGCCTCAGCGCCTTCGCCTGGCGGACGGCGGTGGCGCCGTCCGCGGCCTCGCCGATCACCTCGATGCCCTCGGCGTTGCCGAGGATCATCATCAACCCGGCGCGGATCGCGCCGTGGTCGTCGGCGACCAGCACTTTGATGTTCCCGTCGCTCAAGACCCCTCCAGAGGCAGTTCGGCGCGGACCAGCCAGCCACCGCCGGACGGCCCGGCGGCGAGAGTGCCGCCCACCGCGGCGGCGCGTTCCCGCATGTTCAGCAGGCCGAGTCCGGTCCCGCCGTCGTCCCCCGAGCCGGAGCCGGGACGGAGATCGTTGCGCACTTCGACGGTGAGTATGCCTCCGTCGGCACGGATGTCGAGCACGGCCCGGCCACCCGCGGCGTGCTTGGCCGCGTTGGTGAGTGCCTCCTGCGCGATCCGGTACGCGGTCAGATCGACAGCGGCGGGGAGATGAGGGGACAGGACCGGGACGGAACCGATCTCGACCTCCAGCCCGCTCGCCCGCGCCGATTCGACCAGTTTGGACAGTTCGGCGAGCCGGGCGGGCGCGGTCGGTTCGATCTCACTGTCCCCTGTGGAGGGATCCGCGCGCAGCAGCCCGATCATCGCGCGCATCTCGTCGAGCGCGCTCACACTGTTCTCCCGCACCGATTCCAGGACCTTCCTGGACAGTTTCGGGTCGGCGGTGGCCATCGACAGCGCGGCCTCGGACTGGATCGCGATCGCCGAGAGATGCCCGGCGATGACGTCGTGCAGATCGCGCGCCATCTTCGAGCGTTCCCCCGCCACGGCGGCCTTGCGGTCCAGTTCGCCGATCGTGGCCAGCTGCACCGCGTTCGCCCGTTCGTTCTCGGCGATGTCCCGCTGCTGTCGGACGTTGGCCGCCCACCACACCGGGGTGACCAGGAACGGCAGGAGGGCGAACGCGGCCAGCACCGCCATGCGCCATTGGTCGGCGAAGATGAGCGCCAGGCAGACCACCGCGAGCGTCCCGATCGAGGCGACGCCGATCATCAGCCTGCTGGTGCGCCGCGAACCGTAGAGCGTCGTGGCGTAGAGGAAGTCGGTGAAGACGATGAGGATCGGGAGTGAGGGGCCGAACGTGATGTCCACGGCGAGCACGGCCAGCGCGCAGATCAGCGCCAGCGGGATCTTGCGGCGCAGCATCTCCAGCGCGCAGATCGCGGTCAGTTCGCTCAGGCGGATCCACAGCGGAGTGTCGTCGCGGCCCGCCAGCAGCACCTGCATCCCGCTCACGTAGACCAGCACGCCGAGGACCCACGTGCCGAAGGCGATGACGAGGTCCTGTTTCCATTCGGCGAGGTGGTTCAGGCGCGGGACGAACGTGGGCACCGCCCCATCCCAGCACACCCGGACGCGTGGCGGGGTCCTACTAACTGATGACGGTGATCTCGGTCCGTACGCCGACGCGGGCGCGCCGGATCCCGGCGAGACTCGGACCGTGAACAAGATCTGGGACTTCATCGCGGAAAACCCCATGGCGGCCGTGGTCGCCGGCGGGGAGATCGGCTTCTGGGTCGCCATCGTCGCCGGCCTGGTGGCCCGCTACCTGCTCAAGCTGAAGCGGACCAGCGTGTTCCTGCTGCTCCTGACGCCGGTGATCGACCTGGTCGTGCTGGTCGCGACGGTCATCGACCTGCGCAACGGCGCGACGGCGAACTTCGTGCACGGCCTCGCCGCGGTGTACCTGGGCTTCAGCGTGGTGTTCGGCCACTCGATGATCAAGTGGGCCGACGTGCGCTTCGCCCACCGGTTCGCGGGCGGGCCGCCACCGCCGCCCAAGCCGACGGGCCGGGCGAAGCTGCGCGCCGAATGGCGTGACTGGTTCAAATGCGTGCTGGCCTGCGGGCTCGCCTCGGGCGTGCTGCTCCTGCTGATCTTCATGGTCGGCGACACCGAGCAGGTCGCGCCGCTGTGGGACTGGCTGCCGAGGATGGGGGTCGTGACGGCCATCTGGTTCGCCACCGGACCGCTCTGGCAGGAGTTCTCCAAGAGCGACGACCGGGTCAAGGAAGGGGCGCGACGATGATCGAACTACTGGGGATCCTCCTCCTGGTGCAGGGCGGGGGCGGGCTGATCAACCGGCTGCTGGGCAGTACCGAACCGAGCTGGTTCGTCCAGCTCCACCTGCTCCCGCCGGGGATGCACGTGGTGGCCAGCGCGCTGATGGTGGCCGCGGGCGTCGGGCTGCTGTTCGCCGAGCGCTCCCGCAAGCAGCGCCGCCGGTCAGAGTGAGACGAGCACCTGCAGGACGCCGAGGACGATGGTGACGACCGTCAGCACGACGGTCACCACGGTGAGCCGCGTGACCCGCGCGCTCACCGTGTTCTCGTAGGAGTACCGGGTCTCCTCGTCCATCGCCTCGGCCTGACGGTCGAGCTGGGCGATGATCCGCTCCACGCCCATGCTCGTCACCAGGCGGCGCTCCAGCGAGTCGACCTCGGGCGGCAGGACGGAATGCAGCATTTCGAGGATGTCGTCGAGCGATCCCCGCAGCAGCCGGGTGCGGCTCCCGGCCTGCTTCATCGACGCCAGCCATTGGTCGGCCAGCGCCATCCGGATCAGGACCCGTTCGAGGATGAAGAGCATCCCGTGGTCGAGCCCGCCGACGTCGCTGTCGATGCCGAAGTACGGTTCGGCCGCGCCGAACGGGCCGCGCATCAGCTCGTCCTGCCGCTCGACGTAGTCGGAATCCTTGCTGTTGAGGCAGACGATCCCGCCCGCCATCGTGTAGGCGGCGACGAACGAGCGCGTGCCCCAAGACGGGCCGAGCGCCTCCCTGGCGACCTCGCGGGGCACGAACCGCCAGCCCTCGTCGCTGGTCGCCATCCCGTAGAACGGCCGGGGGTCGGCGGCGACCCGCTGGGCGGGCGGATGACCGTCGTGGGACCGCAGTTCGACGCACCAGCCCTTGCGGCCGAGCCCTTCGGTCAGGCCGCAGCCCTTGGTCAGGTCCTCGAAGATGTGGGTGACGGCCTTGAGCAGCGAGGGGAAGGTCTGCTCGCCGTAGCCGCCGTGCAGTCCGTTCGTTCCGTTCACCGTTTCGCGGCCTTGAAGGCTTTGCAGGACGGCGATGGCGAGATCGAATTCGGCGGCGGGCCCGTCCGCCGCCCGCCCGGTGATCGTGGTGGCGAGGACCAGCGTCATCGCGTGATAGGCCGGATGCCAGGTGACGACCAGTTCGCACGGCAGGCTGACCGCGCCGATCCGGATCGACAGCCGCGAGCCGCCGGTGCGTTTGCGCAGCACCCGTCTTCGCGGTGGCGTCGTGTAGTTGGCGAGGAAGTTCTCCGCGGCCGTCCACTCGTCGCCGAGTTTCCCGTCGAGGTGGGCCAGCAACCCCCGGTCCCGGCCGCCGTCCAGCACTTTCTCCGCTTCCCGCTCGGACAGCGGGACGGCCCAGGCGAAGGTGAGGAGTACCGCGGTCATGCGCGGCGCAGCAGGGTGATCAGGTCCCGGCCGAGGTGGCGGCGCAGCGGGCCGGAGGCGTTGACGAGTTCGTCGCGGTCGATGTGCTCGTCGGCGGGGCCGAGATCGTCGAGGACGTGGTAGGTCCACTCCCAGTCGGTGCGCCAGCCCGCGTCGGCTGCTTCGGCGGCGACCTCCACCGGGTCGAGGTAGTGCACCGGAAGCGCCGGGCCGCCGTCACGCAGCGCCTTGTCGAACTCGTCGCGGGACACGCGGCGCGAGCGGACCTCGCCACCGGCTTCGACGCTGTCGAGACTGAACGCGCCCCGCCCGATCGGCGACCGGCTGTAGGCCAGCACCAGGGTGCCGCCGGGCGCGGTGACCTCGGCCAGCCGCCGCAGGATCGGCGCGACGTCCGGGGTCGGCACGTGCTGGACGACGTGACTGCACAGCACGAGGTCGTACGGGCCGCCGTCGAGTTCGGTGATCGGCGAGACGGCGAAGGAGAACTCAGTGTCCTCGACGACGGTCTCGCGGGCCTTCGCCAGCCTGTCCGGGTCGGGGTCCGCGGCGGTGACGTCCGCCGAGAACCCGGCGAGCCAGGGGAGGAGCCGGCCTTCGCCGCAACCCGCGTCGAGCGACTTGACCTGATCGCGGCGGCCGAGGGACGCGGTGAGCTGTTCGGCGACCTTCCCGAGAGCGCGGTCCTCGCTGGCCGTCCAGTAGCCGTCGTAGGGTTCGTGCCGTCGGATGAACATCCCGGTGACGTGGTCGCCGGTGTCCGGATAGCGGTAGCTCTCGGTCAGCACAGCCGCGAATATAGCCCGGATTCACGGTTTCTCCGGTGGTCCGCCCGGGGGTTACCATCGAGTCGTGGCCACCGGGCCTGTCGCGCTGTACACCGTTGTCGCCGTGGCGCCGTCGGTTCTTTTCTGGTGCGCGCTGAAAGTGCCCGCCGTTCTGCGCCGGTGGCGCCGTCGCCGCGAGCCGGCGGTCCCGATCGGACCGCCCATCGAAAAGCTCGCAGCCGACCTCCGTCGCGTTCACCGGCTTCTGGCGGAACTTCCTTCCGGGGCGTCCGCCGTCCGCCGGTACGGCACCAGGCAGGCGTACGACGCGCTGCTCGTCCAGGCCTGCCGCGAGGTCGAAGTCGACCATCGGCTGGACGAACTGCCGGAGGGTTTCGACCGCGGCATCGAACGGCTGCGTGTCGAGGAATCCCTGGCGGAGCGTGGACTTTCCGTGTCCTGACGCGGTTTGTATCGAAAGTATGCGCGTGGCCGGGAAGCTCGCGGGCATGAAGAGGCTGGGACTTCTCGCTTCACTCCTGCTGGTGTTCGCGCTCATCCCCGGGGCCGCCTCCGCCGCGGCCGCCTTCCCCCGGATGGACGCGGCCACGGTCGACGGCTTCCGCTGGACGTCCGGGACGACCTTCGACACCTACGGCGCGCGGATCGCCGCCCTGGAGAGGCAGCTCCCGGCACGCGGCCTGCCGGAGATCCTGTCGTCGGCGAACCGGAAGGCGCGGCCGCTGTGTCACGGCACGTACCTCGCGGCGGCGCTGAAACCGGCGGGATTCTGCTGGGAGGACGCCAATGACGACAAGACCAATGACTGGATCCCGCAGGGACTGACCGGTTCCGGCGACGCCGACGCGGCGACCGGGAAGGTCGGCGGCAAGCGGGTCGTGGCGGCGTCCTGGCACACTCCCGGCGACACCATGGTCCGTCTGTCCTTTGTGGACGCGACCGGGCTGGGTTACCGGCACGTGCTGCTCGTCGAACCGACGTCGAACGACAACTTCGCCGTCGTGCAGGGGCACGGGCACGGCATGACCTGGATCGGGAACCGGCTGTTCGTCGCGACCACCGGCGGCGTGGTGCGGGTCTTCGACACGACACACTTCTGGAAGGTCGACGACAGCTCCGGTGTCGTCGGGAAGGGCTCGGACGGCAAGTACCACGCGGCGTTCTACGACTACGCGATGCCGCAGATCGGCGCGTACTGGTATCCCGGCGGCGGCGCCTGCACCAACGCTCCAGGGCCGCGTCCGTGCCTTTCGACGATGTCCTTCGACCACAGTGACGGCTCGATCGTGACTTCCGAGCACATCTCCAACGCGGCCGGGAGCCGGGTGCTGCGCTGGCCGTTCGACCGCGCGACCGGTCTGCCCAAGGTGTCGGCTGACGGGACCGTGCACGCGAAGGAAGGGTTCGTGTCGCCGGTGTGGGGCATGCAGGGAGCGGTGGCGCGCAACGGGTATTTCGTGATGACCGGCGTGTGCCCGGAGTACGCCGGGGTGGCGGGCGACCATCCGTCGTGCCTGCACGGCGGGGTCGGCGGCACCTCGACGTCACGGTTGAGCGGCCAGGCGCCGGTGAACTCGCAGAACCTGTCGTACTGGCCCGCGACGGGGGAGCTGTGGCTGATGAACGAGCAGCTGCGGGAACGGGTGACCGTGCACGTCCCCTGGACCACCCTGACCGGCCGGGCGTGATACGCATTTCGTCCTCTAAATGCGTATCAGGGGGTGAAGTCCCAGCGGGTGGCGCCGTGCGGTTCGGCACCCGCGACACCGATGGCGCGACGCAGGGTGAGGCGGTACAGGTGCCAGGGCGGCGCCCCGGCGCTGGGCGCGCTGAAGGGGGCCGTGAGCGCATCGCCCTCCACCGAGGCGGGCCAGCCGCCGGTCCGGTAGACCGCCGCCACCCGCTCCAGTGTCGCCGGGTCGGTGACGCGATGTGCCTCGCCTTCCAGCGTGAGATCGATGCCTCGCAGGCGCACCGAAACGGCGCACGCCGGGTTCTCGGCCAGGTTGCGGGATCGGCGGGTGCCGGGTCCGCCCTTGAAGTAGAGGGCGTCGTCCACCCAGACCGCTCCGACGCCCGCCGAGTGCGGGCGCCCGTCGGGGCGCACGGTCGTCACGAAGAAGGTCAGGTCGGCGGTGGGCGTGTCCTCGGCGAGGATGTCGCGCGGACGGCTCCACGGCAGCTCCGCGGATCCGTAACGGTCGAGGTTCTTGGTCGCGTGAGGTTTCGTCATACCCACGCGTCGAACGGGCGGGCCGCGTTTCGACACCGGACACGAAAAACCCCGCCACCGAGACGGTGACGGGGTTCTCCGTGAACCTGAAACTCAGTCCAGGTAGTCGCGCAGCACCTGCGAACGCGACGGGTGACGCAGCTTCGACATCGTCTTCGACTCGATCTGCCGGATGCGCTCACGGGTCACCCCGTACACCTGGCCGATCTCGTCGAGCGTGCGCGGCTGGCCGTCGGTGAGGCCGAACCGCAGCCGCACCACCCCCGCCTCACGTTCGGACAGCGTCTGCAGCACCGACTGGAGCTGGTCCTGCAACAGCGTGAACGACACCGCGTCGACCGCGACGACAGCCTCGGAGTCTTCGATGAAGTCACCGAGCTGCGAGTCGCCTTCGTCGCCGATGGTCTGGTCGAGCGAGATCGGCTCGCGGGCGTACTGCTGGATCTCGAGGACCTTCTCCGGGGAGATGTCCATTTCCTTCGCGAGCTCTTCGGGAGTGGGCTCGCGACCGAGGTCCTGCAACAGCTCACGCTGTATACGGCCGAGCTTGTTGATGACCTCGACCATGTGCACCGGGATACGGATGGTGCGGGCCTGGTCGGCCATCGCGCGGGTGATCGCCTGCCGGATCCACCAGGTGGCGTACGTGGAGAACTTGTAGCCCTTGGTGTAGTCGAACTTCTCGACCGCGCGGATCAGACCGAGGTTGCCTTCCTGGATCAGGTCCAGGAACGCCATGCCACGGCCGGTGTAGCGCTTGGCCAGCGAGACCACGAGCCGGAGGTTCGCCTCCAGGAGGTGGTTCTTCGCCCGCTCACCGTCGCGCACGATCCACTTGAGGTCGCGCCGCATCTGGGTGACGAGCTTCTCGCCCTCCTCCTCGGCGTTGCGGACGCGCTCGGCGGCGTAGAGCCCGGCCTCGATGCGCTTGGCGAGCTCCACCTCCTCCTCGGCGTTCAGCAGGGCGACCTTGCCGATCTGCTTGAGGTACGCGCGGACCGAGTCGGCCGAAGCGGTGAGTTCGGCGTCCTTGCGGGCCTGGCGCAGCGCCTCGGACTCTTCCTCGTCCCAGACGAAGTCCGGGTTGTCGGAGGTCTTGCCGGCGTTCTTGTCGGTCGACGTGCGGCGCCCGCGGGCGGGCGTCTCTTCGACGTCCTCCTCGGACTCCGCGTCCTCTTCCGTCTCCTCGGTGACGGAAGCGTCGACGACGTCCACCTCGACCTCTTCGAGGTCCGAGAGATCCGGGGTTTCGAGGTCGGCTTCGTCGAGCTCGCCGGGACCGTCTTCCGGATCGCCGTCTTCGGTCTTGGCGCCCTTGGTGGTGGGTTTCTTGGCCGGAGCCTTCTTCGCCGGGGCCTTCTTCGCGCCGGCCGCCTTGGCGGCGGTCTTGCGCGCCGCGGGCTTCGCCGCGTCGGTGGCTGCCTCGTCGGCCGGCTCGCCGGCTGCGGTCGCTGTCTTCGTCCCGCTTCGGGTTGCGGTTCTTGCGGCTGCCACTTACGCCCTTTCGCAGCGGTCGATCATGACGAGCCGAGGCGTGATGGTCTCGGCTGCCTCAAATTCGGGGAACACCCCTCGGCCTGCGGTTTCCCTCGTTCTCATGGGTGCCGCCGCCGTGGGCCGTGTTCCATTGTAACGACGATACGTGACAGCGTCGCGGCGCGGACCACCACCCGGCGGGCGCGACACGCCGTGCGACCCGCCGAAGTGACATCCATGGCGCGGATGTCAGCCCGGTCGCGTCAGTGCTCGATGCCCTCCGCGGCGGCGGCCGCCGCGCCGACGATGCCCGCGTTGTTCTGCAGGGACGCGACGATGACCGGCGTGCGGATGTCCAGCAGCGGAACCCATTTGTGCGACTTCTTGCTGACGCCGCCGCCGACGATGAACAGATCCGGCCAGATCAGGTTTTCCAGCACGGAGAGATACCTGTTCACCCGTTCCGCCCATTCGGGATACGAGAGTTCCTCGTTGTCCTTCACCGACGCGGCGGCTTTCTTTTCCGCATCGTGACCATCGACCTCGATGTGGCCGAACTCGGTGTTGGGCACGAGCTTGCCGTCCTGGAAGACCGCGCTGCCGATGCCGGTGCCGAAGGTCAGCAGCGCCGTCACGCCGCGCCGCGCCACCGGGTCGCCCCAGCGGATCTCGGCCATTCCGGCGGCGTCCGCGTCGTTGAGCATCGCGACCTGGTCCACGCCGCGGCCGAGCCGCTTGGCGAACAGGGCGTCGGCGTCGGTGCCGATCCACTTGCGGTCGATGTTGGCCGCGGTGTGCGCGACCCCCTTCTTGACCACCGCGGGCAGGGTGACGCCCACCGGGCCGTCCCAGCCCGCCTGGCCGGTGATCTCGGCGACGACGTCCGCCACCGCCTCGGGGGTCGACGGCTTCGGCGTGTCGATGCGGATCCGGTCGCCGATCAGCTGTCCCTGCGCCAGATCGACCAGCGCCCCCTTGATCCCGCTGCCACCGATGTCGATACCGAAACCTCGGGTCGCCTCCACCACGGACGTGGTCCCTTCTCGCACGATTCAGAAGCCTGCCTCGGAGACTTTAACCGGATGTGGTGACATGGCGGACGTGGGAGTTGACGAGACGTTGCTGAAGAGTGTCGCCGAGCGTGTCGCGGGCGAGGCCGCCGAGCTGGTCCACGAGGCCTGGACCGGGATGAACGCGGGCCGCGAGGTGCGGGTGGACACCAAATCCGCCGACACCGACGTGGTGACCGCGGTGGACCACGAGTCGGAACGGCTGGTGCGCGCCCGGCTCGCCGAACTGCGCCCGGACGACGCCGTGCTCGGCGAGGAGGGCGGCGGGATCGCCGGCGACGGGGTGACCTGGGTGGTCGACCCGATCGACGGGACGGTGAACTTCCTCTACGGGCTGCCGTGGTTCGCCGTTTCGGTGGCCGCGCAGGTCGGCGGGGTGTCGGTGGCGGGAGCCGTGATCGAACCGGTCAGCGGGCGCCGCTGGACCGCCGCGCGCGGGCAGGGCGCGTTCCTCGACGGGCGGCCGTTGTCGGTCAACACCCCTTCCCGGCTGGATCTGACGCTCGTCGGCACCGGATTCGCCTACAAGGTCGAACGGCGCGCGAAGCAGGCCCGGTTCGTCGCGGAACTGGCGACGCGGGTGCGGGATGTCCGGCGCAACGGGGCCGCCTCACTGGATCTGTGCGCTGTCGCGGCGGGCTGGCTGGACGCCTATGTCGAACACGGCCTCGGACGCTGGGACTGGGCCGCCGGCGCGCTCATCGCCGCCGAGGCGGGTGCCCTGGTGTCGGTGCCGGGGGAGGACGCCGAGCTGGGGCCGGACGCGACGTTCGCGGTGGCGCCGTCGATCGCGGCGCCGTTGCGTCAGGCGCTGATCGACTCGGGTGTAGGCACGATCTGAGCTCCCGGTAAGCGCTATGAAGGACGCTTTCATTGCAAATTTTGCAATGAAAGCGTCCTTCATAGCGCTTGAGGGTGGGTCAGCAGGGTGCTTCGCGGGCGGCCTTCAGCAGGGCCTGGTCGATGACCGGGGCACCGCCGCCCGTGGACTGCTCACCGCCGCCGTTGCCCTGCTGCGCCTTCGACCACTGCGTGAGCTGGTCGAGGACCTTGCGGGCCTCCGCCTTCGGGCGGATGTCGCCGAGCAGGGTGCCGGTGGTGAGCGTGACCGAAGCGTCCTTGCGGTTGTCCTTGACCAGTTCGGCGCACGGGACCACCAGGCTCAGCGTTCGGGCCGCGGCCGCGCCGTTCTCGCCGAAGCGGATCTGGCCGCGGCACTTGGCTTCGGCGTTCTTGTAGGCCGGGTCGCTGGCGGGTTCGAGCACCTGGGTGAAGCCGATTTCCCGGAGCGTGTTGGTGGCGATGCCGCCCTGGCCGCGGACCTGCGAGCCGTTGAGCACCTGAAGGGCGACCTTGTCCGGCGGCACCGGCGCGCGGTCGTCGAGACCGTCGTGCGCCAGGGGCGTGTACGTGACGCCCTCCTGGGCGATGGGCGGAGGAGAGCAGCGGATCTTGGCGTCGATGTCGGCGTTGCTCGCCACGACGTTCACCCAGACGATCACCGCGCCGAGCGCCAGCACCCCGATGACGATGAGTGCGGGCAGCGGCTTGTGCTTGCGATACGGCCTCGCCCCGCGGTCCCCGATGCCGTTCCCCGACGCCACCTGCCAGTCCCTTCCCCAAAGCCCGGATCCCCGGACGGTGCTTTATCTCACCATCGTGTCCGATCAGCCTATGCGTTGCGGCGGAAGCGATCGGCGCGGGCCTCCGGATAGCACCACGCGATGGCCACTCCGGGCAAGCGGCCGGGCCCATGCGGTGAGGTACCCGACGTGGGGGCAACCCATTCGGAGGACAGACGTCTTGAAGACAGGTTCCCCCTGTTGGGTGACGTAATCGCGGCAATGTCTGACTCGTTGCAGAGCCGGTATCGAGGTGAGCTACCCTTCGCGGGCTCAGGCGGCAGTAAGAGGCGCAAAAGAGAGACCTCGCTCACTGCCCAGCCGGGCACAAACAGGGGCGCTGGGACGTTAACCAGCGGCACGAAGGACTCACGAGCCGCGCGCTCGTGTGTCCGGGCCATCTGACATCGAAAGCATCGCAGGGGTGAGGGACTAATGGCGACCGACTACGACGCTCCGCGCCGCAGCGAAGCCGACGAGCTGGCCGAAGACTCGTTGGAAGAGCTGAAGGCACGGCGCAACGAAAACCAGTCCGGCGTCGTGGACGTCGACGAGGACGCGACCGCCGAGAACTTCGAGCTGCCGGGCGCGGACCTCTCCGGACTTTCCGGGGAGGACCTGACCGTCAAGGTCGTGCCCAAGCAGGCCGACGAGTTCACCTGCTCCGTCTGCTTCCTGGTGCATCACCGCAGCAGGCTGGCGGAGGAGAGTGGCGGACGGCTCATCTGCCGCGACTGCGCCTGAGCCTACGGGCACAGGGGACGGCGCGACAGGGGTTTCGGGGACTGAACAGGAATAAGGGGGCCGGCCACATGGCCGGCCCCCTTTCCCGTGTCCGGGATCCGTTACTCCGAAGACTTCGAAGCGGTCCGGCGCAGCAGCGCCGCCACCTTCTCCGGATTGCGCGTGCTGAACAGCCAGTACGGCGTCGGGTCATCGGGGTCGGTGAGCCAGACCCGCACGACCGGGCCGACCCAGCCCCGGTGCAGCACGAAGGCGGCCGGATCGGCGTCGCGGCCGAGCGCCTTGCGCTTCGCTTCCTTGTCGATGACCTCGACGTCGCCGACGAACTTCAGCGGCAGGTGCGCGTCGCGCAGCCACAGCTCGGGCTCGGCGCCTCCGGTGACGCGGACGCGAGACCGGCCGAGCGAGATCATCAGCGCGATCACCGCGGGGATCAGCACCACATACGGCAGCCAGCCGCGGAGCCCGGGATAGCCCATGTCGATCTCCGCCGCCAGCAGCCCGCCGCCCAGCAGCGGCAACGGCCAGCCCCACCAAGGGACGTAGAGCCGCTCTGAATGCCCGACGGTGCCGCCTTCGGCCGTGTTCACGCTTTCACCCACGTGTTCAGGGTAGTCTCGCCGCCCGTGTCCACCGTTCAGGTACTGCTTTCCCGGATCGATCCTTCGGTCCCCCTCCCCGCCTACGCGCGCCCCGGTGACGCGGGCGCCGACCTCGTCACCACTTCGGATCTCGTGCTCGCGCCCGGCGAGCGCGGCGTGGTCGGGACGGGCGTCGCGATCGCCCTGCCACCCGGTTACGCGGGCTTCGTCCATCCGCGGTCGGGTCTCGCGGCCCGGGTCGGCCTCTCGGTCGTCAACACCCCGGGCACGATCGACTCCGGGTACCGCGGTGAGATCCGCGTCTGCCTGATCAACCATGATCTCTCCGAGAAGGTCGTGCTCACCCGCGGCGACCGGATCGCGCAACTGGTCGTGCAACGGGTCGAACAGGCCGAGTTCGTCGAGGTCGCCGAGCTCGAGTCGTCCGAGCGCGGCGAGGGTGGGTATGGCTCCACGGGCGGACACGCCACACTGGGAGCCGGAGCCAGGGAAGGAACGGAGAACTAGTGGGGATTTTCGGACGCAAGCGCGACGCGAAGCCGAGTGGACGGCACGCCGCGCCCGAGGTCGAGGAGCGCCCCGACAGCGCCGCCGACGACGCCGAGGAGATCGAGTCGCAGCTGTCGGAGACCGCGGACGGCCCGTTCGACCTCGCCGACGCGCCCGAGGACGGCATCCCGAGGATCGACCTCGGTTCGGTGAAGGTGCCGGTGCCCGACGGTTCCCAGGTCCAGGTCGAGATGGACCCGGAGAGCGGCGGCGTCCGCGCGGTGCACGTCGTCACCGAGCAGGGCCAGATCACCGTCAGCGGTTACGCGGCGCCCCGGTCCGGCGGCCTGTGGAAGGACGTCAGCACCGAGCTCACCGAGCAGCTGCGGGCCGACGGTGCCAAGGTCTCGGTCGGCATGGGGGAGTGGGGGCTGGAGCTGTCCGCGATCGTCGGCGACGTCGCGTTGCGGTTCGTCGGGGTCGACGGCCCGCGATGGATGCTTCGCGGCGTCATCGCCGGGCCGCAGTCCCAGGCGTCGCAGGCGCCGGCGGTGCTGCGGGAGATCGTGCGGCACACCATCGTCGACCGCGGTGACGCGCCGATGCCGGTCCGCACCCCGCTGACCATCACGCTGCCCGACGCCGTCGCGCAGCACATCGCCGAGCAGCAGGGTTAAGCGCGGGCTTTCAGCCAGGCCAGCACGGTCGCCCGGCCCAGGGATTCCCGGTCCGCGCCGAGGGCGGTGAGCGTCGACTCGCCGACCTCGGCGCGCGGCAGGGCGTCCGCCCACACCCGGGCGACTTCCACTGGATGGATCGGATCGTCCACGCAGGCGCCGATCCCCGCGGGCACGTCGAGGCCCTTGAGGTCTTCGAGCGACGGCGCGGGATGTGACGCGGCCGTCCGCAGGCTCTCCACCAGTCCCTCGCCGTGCCGCCGCCACGCGCGGCCGAGTTCGGTGGAGAGCCAGTCCGGGACGCCGTCCGACGATTTCGCCAGCGCGCCGCCGACCCCGTTTTCGGCCACCAGATCCGCTGACAGCCGCGCGGCGAGCGACGCGGGTGCTCGCCCGGCCGGGCCGTTCCAGGCCGGGAGCGCGGCCAGCAGGCCGGTGCAGCGCCCCGGATTGCGGACGGCCCACTCCGCCGAGAGGTGCGCGCCGAACGAGATGCCGCCGACGAGCAGCGGACCGTGCTCGCCCGACAGCCTGTCCAGCTCCGCGAGATAGCCGTCCGCGAGCCGGTCTCCCGGGGGCGGCGGCGGGGTGAGCAACCGGACGCCGAGTGCCCGCAGCGGACCGGAGAACACGCTGCGCACGAACACTTCGTCGGACCCGGTGCCGGGGAGTACGACTGCCGTCGTAGGCGGAATAGCGGAGGTCACGTTGCGATCTTCTCCCAAACAGGTTGTCCTGGTCCGGACACAGTTACGCTGGATCACGCACGGGCCGTTCAGTCGGGGGCCCCGGAGCACAGGAGCACCGTTATGCCCGCCAAAGACGGCGGCTACTTCAGCCGGTTGGTTCGCAAGCTGACCAGCGACGTCGAGGATCTCGACGCCGACGACCTCTCCGAAAAATCCGAGGCGGGCGGGGCGCAGCGCGCCTGCGACTGCCGGTCGGGCGAAGAGGTGACGGTGCTCGGCAGACTCCGCAGTGTGGAGCTCTGCCCGACCAACGAAGCGGCGACACTGCAGGCCGAGCTGTTCGACGGCACACAGGGTGTGACGCTAATCTGGCTCGGACGCCGCCGGATCCCCGGGATCGAACCCGGGCGAACCATCAAGGTGCGCGGCCGGATGGCCGAACGTGATGGTCAGAAGGTGCTTTACAACCCGTATTACGAACTTCAGAGCCCTGTGAGTTGATCCCGCATCGTGACTGAACCCGCCGGCGGCGACCAGAAGAAGACCGGGGAACCGGACGAGGCCGACAAGCCGCAGCCCACCCTGCTGGAACAGATGGGCGGGCTGTCGGGACTGTTCTATTCCTCGCTGCCGGTCATCGTGTTCGTCATCGCGAACTCCATCTTCGGCCTCACGGTCGGGATCTGGGCCGCGGTGGGCAGCGCGGTGGCGATCACCGTGCTGCGGATCGTGCGCAAGGAGCCGCTGCAGCCCGCCATCTCCGGGTTCTTCGGCGTGGCGATCGCGGCGTTCATCGCGTACCGGACCGGATCGGCCAAGGGCTTCTTCCTGTTCGGCATCTGGACGAGCCTGGTCTACTTCGGCGTCTTCGTGCTGTCGATCGTCGTGCGCTGGCCGCTCGCCGGGGTGGTGTGGAACGCGCTCAACGGCAGCGGTCAAGCCTGGCGCAAGGACAAGAAGTCGCTGATCGCCTATTCGATCGCGACCGGCGCCATGGCGCTGATCTTCGGTGCCCGGTTCGTCGTGCAGCGCTGGCTCTACGACGAGGACTACACCGGCTGGCTGGCCTTCGCGAAGATCGCGATGGGCTACCCGCTGTACGCGCTCGGCCTGCTCACCGTCGTCTGGGCGGTCCGGCGGTCGGACAAGCACCTCAAGGCGCTGGCCGAAGAGGCTCCCGCCGAGGAGACCGACGAAGAGGTCGAGGCTCGCCTGCGCGCGAAGTACGCGCAGGCGCCCGTCACGGAGAACTAGTAACCCCGCTTCTAATAACCCAGCGCGGTCCGGATCTCCGGCTCCACGTCCGACGTCGCCACGAACAGCAGCTCGTCACCCGGCTCCAGCGGGTCTTCGGGCTGCGGCACGATCACCCGGTCCCCGCGCAGGATCGTCACCAGCGCCGCGTCCCTCGGCAGGTTGATCTCGCTGACGGCCTTGCCCGCCAGCGGGGTCTCCTCCGGGAGGGTGAGTTCGACGAGGTTCGCCTGGCTCTGCCGGAACGTCATCAGCCGCACCAGATCGCCGACGCTCACCGCCTCCTCGACCATCGCCGCGAGCATCCGCGGAGTCGACACGGCGACGTCCACGCCCCAGGCGTCGTTGAACAGCCACTCGTTGGCCGGGTTGTTCACCCGCGCCACCACCCGGCGCACCGCGAACTCGGTCTTCGCCAGCAGCGACACCACCAGGTTCGCCTTGTCGTCGCCGGTCGCGGCGATCACGACGTCGCACTGCTCGATCCCGGACTCCTCCAGGATCGACACCTCGCACGCGTCGCCCAGCACCCAGTCGGCCTGCTCCACGGTGTGCGGCTCGAACTGGTCGGCCTCGCGTTCGATGAGCATCACCTGGTGACGCCCGTCGATCAGCTCCGCGGCGATCGACCGGCCGACCGCGCCGGCCCCGGCAATCGCGACCCGCATCAGTTCTCCTCTTCCGGTTCGCGAGCGGCGACGCTGGTCACGTCGCTGACGGTGCCTGATTTCGCGGCGACGTACACGACGTCGTCCGCCTGGATCACGGCCTTGGTGTCGGGCAGGACGGCGGTGCCGAACCGCATGATGAACGCGACCCGCGCGCCGGTGGTGTCCTGCAGGTCGCGCACGCTGTGCCCGACCCAGCCCTCGTGCAGGGGGAGTTGCAGGAGCGCCACGCTGCCCGAGGGATCCCGCCACTCCGAGGCGACGCCGTCGGGCAGCAGGGTGCGCAGGAACCGGTCGGTCGTCCACGGCACGGTCGCCACGGTCGGGATGCCGAGCCGTTCGTAGACGGCCGCGCGCTTGTGGTCGTAGATCCTGGCGACGACCTTGTCGATGCCGAAGTTCTCCCTGGCCACGCGAGCCGAGATGATGTTGGAGTTGTCGCCGCTGGACACCGCCGCGAAAGCACCCGCGCGTTCGATCCCGGCCTCGATCAGCACCTGCCGGTCGAATCCGACGCCGACCACCTGCTGACCGTGGAAATCACTGCCGAGCCGCCGGAACGCCTGCTGGGTCTTGTCGATGATGGCGACTTCGTGCCCCAGCCGCTCCAGCGCCGCGGCAAGGGATGCGCCGACCCGGCCGCATCCCATGATCACCACGTGCACGCCCTGCCTCCTTAGTCTTCGGACGTTCACCCGTCCGCAGGTACCCAGACATACCAGCGCCGAACCTACCGTGGGGACCGACCGTTACTCCACCGTCCTCCCCGCCGCCACCCTCAACGGAGACGCTGCGCGTCACAGCTAGTCTTCCCAGGTGTCGAAGTTCCCGACCGTATTGAAGCGGCTCGTCCTCGGACGTCCATTCCGGAGTGACCGCCTCTCGCATACGCTGCTGCCGAAGCGCATCGCGCTGCCGATTTTCGCGTCCGACGCGTTGTCGAGCGTCGCCTACGCGCCTGAGGAAATCTTTCTGACCCTCAGCGTCGCGGGCCTGTCCGCGTACGCGTTCGCGCCGTGGATCGGCGTCGCCGTCGCGCTCGTCATGCTGGTCGTGGTCGCCTCCTATCGGCAGAACGTGCACGCCTATCCCAGCGGCGGCGGTGACTACGAAGTCGCCAACACCAACCTCGGCGGCAAATTCGGCCTCACCGTCGCCAGCGCGCTGCTGGTCGATTACGTGCTCACCGTCGCGGTTTCGACGTCTTCCGGCGTCGCGAACATCGGTTCCGCGATTCCGTGGGTGGCGCAGCACAAGGTGATCGCCGCGGTCATCATCGTGGTCGTGCTGACCGCGCTGAATCTGCGCGGAGTGCGCGAATCGGGCAAAGCGTTCGCGATCCCGACCTACGGATTCATCATCGGCATTCTCGGGATGGTCGTCTGGGGGTTGATCGAGGCCGCCTCGGGTGCCGACATGCGCGCCGAAAGCGCCGATTTCGGACTGCACGAAGAAGCCTCTTTGACCGGTTTCGCGTTCTTCTTCCTGCTGTTGAGGACGTTCTCCTCCGGTGCGGCCGCGCTGACCGGTGTCGAGGCCATCAGCAACGGTGTCCCGGCGTTCCGGAAACCGAAGTCGAAGAACGCGGCGACCACGCTGCTGATGATGGGCGTACTAGCGGTCACGATGCTGGTCGGCATCATCACGCTGGCGATCGTCACCGAGGTCAAGTTCGCCGAACATCCGGAGACCCAGCTTTCCGGCGCGCCGGCGGGGTACGAGCAGAAGACGATCGTCGCGCAGATCGCGCACGCGGTGTTCGCCGACTTCACCCCGGGCTTCTACTACATCTCGTTCGTCACCGGGATCATCCTGCTGCTGGCCGCGAACACCGCGTTCAACGGCTTCCCGGTGCTCGGCTCGATCCTCGCGCAGGACCGCTACCTGCCGCGGCAGCTGCACACCCGGGGCGACAGGCTGGCGTTCTCGAACGGCATCCTGTTCCTCGCGGCGTTCGCGCTCGTGCTGATCATCGCGTTCGACGCCGAGGTCACCAAGCTCATCCAGCTCTACATCGTGGGCGTCTTCGTCTCCTTCACGATCAGCCAGGCGGGCATGATCCGGCACTGGAACCGCCTGCTGGCCAGGGAAACCGATCCGGCGGTGCGGCGGCGGATGCGGCGTTCGCAGACGGTCAACGCGATCGGCCTCACCATGACCGGCACCGTGCTGGTCATCGTGCTGGTCACGAAGTTCCTGCTCGGCGCCTGGATCGCCATCGCGGCGATGGTGGCCATCTACGCGCTGATGACCGCGATCCGCAAGCATTACGACCGGGTCGCCGAGGAATTGCGCGAGATGGACCGGAAACCGGCCGTCCTGCCGTCGCGCAACCACGCGATCGTGCTGATTTCGAAACTGCACCTGCCGACCCTGCGCGCGCTTTCCTACGCCAAGGCCGTGCGGCCGGACGTCCTCGAAGCCGTCACGGTGAACGTCGACGACATCGAGACGCGCAAACTCGTCCAGGAATGGGACGACCACAATTTCAAGGTGCCGCTGAAGGTGATCGAATCGCCGTACCGCGAGATCACGAAACCCGTGCTGGACTACGTGAAGCGCGTCCGCGGCGACAATCCGCGCAACGTGGTGACCGTGTTCATCCCCGAGTACGTGGTCGGGCACTGGTGGGAGCAGGTCCTGCACAACCAGAGCGCGCTGCGGCTCAAGGGGCGGCTCCTGTTCCAGCCCGGTGTCATGGTGACCAGCGTGCCGTGGCAGCTCGAATCGTCGGAAAAGGCGATCAAACGCGACCGGAAGGCACGTCCGGCGGCGGGCGACGTGCGGCGCGGCTTCTCCCCGGTCGTCAAACAACCCGAGAAAACGAAGGACAAAGCAGAATGAGTGTGGACGCGTCGACCGGTACCTGGCTCGGCCGGACGATCGAGCTGGAGGTCGGCGCGGTCGCGCACGGCGGGCACTGTGTCGCGCGGACCGAAGGCCGGGTCGTCTTCGTGCGGCACGCGCTGCCCGGCGAGCGGGTCCTGGCCTCGGTCACCGAGGACAAGGGCGGTTCCTTCTGCCGCGCCGACGCGATCGAGGTCCTGGAGGCGTCACCGGAACGTGTGGAGCCGCCGTGCCCGCTCGCGGCGCCAGGGGAGTGCGGCGGCTGTGACTGGCAGCACGCCGCTCCGGGGTACCAGCGTGAACTCAAGGCCGCGGTGGTCATGGAGCAGCTGAAGAGGCTGGCCGGGATCGACCGCGAAGTCGTCGTCGAAGCGCTCGACGGCGGTCCGCTGGACTGGCGCAGCCGCGTCCGGCTCGTCGCGGGCAAGGACGGCCGCGCGGGGTTCCGGGCGCACCACAGCCACCGGGTGATCCCGATCGACGACTGCCCGATCACCGTCCCCGGCGCGCTCGACGACGTCGTGTCGCGGAACTGGCGGCCCGGCAGCGAAATCGAGGTCACCAAGGACGGCGAAGGTCAGGTGCACCTTCGTGATCTTTCGACGGTCCACGGGAAGACCCGGTCGCGGCAACTGTCGGGCGGCCTCGCCGTGCAGCACGCCGCCGGCCGCGACTGGCGGCTCGACGCCCACGGCTTCTGGCAGGTCCACCCGGCCGCCGCGGACGTGCTCGCCGCCGTCGTCGCGGAATGGGCCGAGGCGCCGCGTGACGGCGTGGCGTGGGATCTCTACGCCGGTGTCGGCCTCTTCGCGTCCGTGCTCGCTTCGCAGGTCGGCCCGCGGGGACGGGTCCTGGCCATCGAGTCCGGCCGCCGCGCCGTGACCGACGGCGAGGAGAACCTGGCCGACCTCCCGCAGGTCCGCTGGCGCTCCGGCCGCGTCGAACACCTGCTGGCCGACGCCCCGAAGCCGGTCGATGTCGTCGTCCTGGACCCGCCGCGCAAGGGAGCCGGAAAAGCCGTCGTCGAGTCCATTGTGGAGGGTTCGCCGGACCGGATCGTCTACGTGGCCTGCGACCCGGCGGCGCTGGCCAGGGACATCGCGCTGTTCAAGGAGCACGGCTACGGCTTGGTGGACTTGCGTGCTTTCGACGCCTTCCCGATGACGCACCACGTCGAATGTGTTGCATTGTTGCAATAACGGTATCTTTTTAGACCGTCGGAATGGATCGGTTTCGTGTGCCTTGTCCGGGCGCCGGAGTGCTCGCTAACTTGAGTTTCGATAAAGCGAAATCTCATGACGGCGGGGAATTCCGATCCAGTGCTCCCTTCAATGCTCCCACCCGGTGTGACCGCGCAGGAGATCACCTATCGGAACGACCGGAAGCAGGTCATCTACACGGCGCCTTACGCGTCCGAGGGACCCCTCCTCACCCGGGACCTGCTGGGCAGGCAGGCGTGGATGTTCATGTACGCCCACTTCGTCTTTGTCTGGGTCGAGGGCGCCGTCCAGGTTCAGGTCAGTCACGGCACCTTGGCGGGACCGAAGATGCAGTTGTGGAAGGGCGTCAGTATTCCTGAATACTGGTCGGGGACCGCGCTGGCCGAGTTCGGGCAGGCGTGGGCGTTGAACCAGATCTCCGGGAGCCGGGGTACTCCGGCCGTTGTTTCCGTCTGATGCTCTTCGGGGATGACGCACGTAGCCCGAAGAGCCCGTCGCCGATGTGGTGGCGGGCTCTTCGGGCTGGCTGGGTCAGGTGACGACGCGGTGCAGCAGATTGCGCCGGGGATGTCTTAAGGGGTCCAGATACTGGGGCGGTATGAACTCCGGTATCCCGTCGGGTGCCATCCGGACCTGCCAGTCGTCGTGGTGGACGAGGCGGTGGTGGAAGCCGCAGAGCAGGACCAGGTTCCGCAGGTCGGTGGGTCCGCCGTCGGCCCAGTGCCGAATATGGTGGGCGTGACAATGCTTCGGCGCCCGATGGCATCCGGGGAACGCGCAGCCTCCGTCGCGGATGTTCAGTGCCCGGCGCTGACCGGGGGTGACGAACCGTCTCATGCGCCCGACGTCGAGGGGTTCACCGGCGGCGCCGAGAACCACCGGGATCATCAAGCAGTCGCAGGCCGCCAGGCGTGCTTCGCGGGCGGTGATGGTGCCGACGAAGTCCAGGCACGCTGTCCCAAGCCCGGTTTTCAACGCCTCCAGGCCGATGGTCACGTGCACCAGCGTGCGGTAGCCGGAGGTGCCGGGCTGATCGGGGCAGGCTACGGCGAGATCGAGCAGGTCTGCCCAGGCGTCGCCGTAGCGTTGCGGCATGGTGCGGTGGTCGGCCTGGCCGAACTCGTCGACCGGCCGCCGCGCGGCGTGCGCCTCCAGTGCGGCAGCGGTCCGTGCCCCGGTTTCCGGGTCCAACAGCCCGGACAGTTTCCAGAAGCCGTCCTTGCGGCGTTGCACGAACACTTCCCGGCGGGGCGGGGCGGGTTCCGGCTCGTCTTTGGGCTCGTTGCCGTCGGGATCGAGGTGCGCGAGCAGGTCCGCGCCCGCTTCGGCGATCTCCTTCGGCCCGGCGTGGCGGGCGAGTTCGGCGAGGATCTTGTCCGCGCCATCGCGCTCCTCCGCGGGGACTTTCCGGAGAACGTCCAGGATCAGGTCGATGTGCTGGTCGCCGAGTTCCCCGTCCTCGGCCGCGGTGGCCGTCGCGGGCGCGAACACCCTCGCCTCACCACCGACCTCCGGGAAAGGATTCAACGCCAGCGCCCGATTCACCACGTCTTTCGCGTCACCGTGGGAAATCCTGGCCACGTCGGCGAACCAGCGTGACGCGCTCCCGTAGCCGAACAGGTCTTCCGCGCCCCGCGACTCGACCTCCGCCAGGTACTTCCCCAGCGCGGCCGAGGCCACCCTGAGCACCTGCAGCAGCTGCGTCACGCCATGGGCAAGCTCCAGCTTGCCGGCGCGCCACAACTCCTGCGGCAACTCGGGAACGGTCGTCTCGGACATGCCTCCATATTACCGAAAATGCCCGAGAAAGTGTTCGTAATTTTAAGCGACACCGCAAGCTGCACATTTCCCACTGATGGGTGAAATGAGCGGCTGGCGTGGTGACAGGCAGAAAGTCCGTGAGTGGCAGGGGCAGTTATTTAGGCAGGGCAAAGAGTTCATGTTCGCTTGCGGGTGTTCCGGCTCCGAAGGTTGCGAAAGCCACTTTCGCAACCTTCAACGTTGTGAAAGGGGCTTTCACAACGCTTTCGGCTCCACCCGCCCACCGGACCTTGCCGGGCCGAGGTGGTCGTGAGTGGTAAGGACAGTTCTATTGCGAGGTAAGGCAAAGGTGGCGTGCTCGCCCGCGCGCCGGTCTCGGTGTCGCGAAAGCCACTTTCGGGACACCACACGTCC